>JAAXTT010000204.1 GCA_013336365.1 Peptococcaceae bacterium | reverse complement strand
AAGCTCCATGACAGGATAAAAACACTGATAGTGGTGGAGGATGGAGAACAGAAGGAAATTACTGTTGTGGACAGATCTGTCTGCCGGTTTTTGGCGGATGACGGTCTTTGCATGATTCAGAAGAAATATGGGGTAGAGGCTTTATCCGATACCTGCAAGACCTTCCCCAGAAATATTTTCATAACTGAGCGTGGCTATGAAATTTCAATTTCCTATGCCTGTCCCACTGCAGCAATGAGCCTAAAGGAAAAGGCTCCGGTGGAATTCTATCTTGATCCGGATGGCTACCAATTTTTAGAGATCAATGAGCAGCTGGGCAGGATAGGTAGCAAGGTTGACCTTCTGAAGGCCGGCAAGGGCAATTATTTTGAGGTAGAAGAGATGTTGGTGGATATTGTTCAATTCCGGGAGATGGATATTGATACCAGGCTGATTCTGATGGGAATAGTATTGGACAAGCTTAAGGATGGTGATATGGCCGGAATAAGGCAGTATCTTCAGAATTTGGATGCTGAGATAATCAGTCAGCTGAAAGGCTTGCCATCTCAGCCGGCTTTTATGATGAAGCTGGTCAAGGAAGCAGTTGATAAAAGACTGCTTCAGGGAGGTATTTCCGAGAAAAAAATGAACAAACTCCTGGGTATAGCTTATGGAACTCTTAAGCTGTTAAATGAGGAATCTGTGTCTGATGAAAAGGTAAAGAGATTTTTGGAGGGCTACAATAAATACTACAAGCCAAATATTGAGGGAATTAGTCATGTCTTTGAAAATTATTTTGTAAATTTCATCTTTTCCAAGAAGTTTTACACCTATAAGTATATTGACGCCTTTTTTCTGATGATATTCTTTTATGTTTTAATCCGTTTTTTCAGTGTGACTGTCTGTATGGCAGAGGACAGAGCAGTTGATGAGGATATTGTGGTTAATGTTATTAATGCAATTGAAAGAACAATTGTCCATAATACCAATTATTACAAGGACGTACTTTATCTGGTAAAAGAGGGAGATTATCATCGGTTGCCCTATGTTATTTCACTGATGAATCTATAGTCTTATGATCTTAAAACTAAGAGACTTGTTGGATGAAATTGTCTATTTTGTGGAGCTTGACGACAGCAGCAAGGCAATGGAAGCCATGGAAAGATTTATCTTGCTTTTTGACAGCTTTCTGAACCAAAATAAACGCTATATATTTCACAAGGAAATCCAGGAGCTTAATTATCATTTATCCAAAATGATGCTCCATATGGAGGAAAATAACTTGGATATGCTGGTGGAAATTATTCAAAAAAACCTCCAAGGCTTGTTGGAGAGCTGGGATTTTAATAACAAATCAATAAATTAGGGTTGCCAAAAACTGAGATGTTGATTAGATTGGAATGATGATAGTGGAAGATCAAGAGGCTTTGTTAAAGGAAAAGCTGATTGAGATAAAGCTAAGGATAATGATCCTGGATTTAATTGAGGCAAGACTTAAGGAAATTAAAGCGTTGGCAATCCAGGTGGCGGACAGGGAGTACAGCCGGGAGGAAATTGCTGATTTTCAGCTTCAGGTCAACAATTTGGTTGAGGAAATCAATTCCTTGGACCGGGTGGAAATGCCAAGGGTTCTTCATTAAAAACCTGAGGAGGTGTTAATATCGATATCGCAGCGTTATCCGTAGTAAGAAGTCAGGCTCAGCTGCAGCAAAGTGTTGAAATTTCAGTAATGAAAAAGGCTATGGAGTCAATGGGTGAAAAGAGCAACCTAGTAAACGAAATGCTGGGAAAGATAGCTGAAGGAAGGTCTGCTCAGCCCTTATTACCTCATCTGGGTCAGAATATCGATATTTACGTGTAATGACAAAAAAAACAATAAAATTCTCAAGACAGGGAGGCTTTTATTTTAAGGTTTCTCTGTTTTTTTGTCAGGATGAATTTTTAAGTTATAATGTTATCGGTTAAAGGCACCTCTAAAGTTTTGTTTTTTTATTACGATAGTATTATCAGAGCTTTTTAAGGGGGGTGAATCTGTTGAGCAATATGAGGATTAGCGGCTTGGCCAGTGGTATGGATATCGATCAAATGGTAACTGATTTAATGAAGGCTCATAGCTATAAGCTGGACAAGATAAAGCAAAACACACAGGTTGCCCAATGGCAAAAAGACGATTATCTGAGTATAAACAATAGTCTTCGTTCTCTCCGGGACAGTTCTTCCGATATGCGATTACAGGCTACCTATTCAGTAAATAAATCAATTTCTTCCAATGAAGATGCATTGACAGCTTCCGCAGGCTCTGCAGCAACCCCCGGTTCGTATGGGGTCACTGTAAACCAACTTGCTCAGGG
>JAAXTT010000088.1 GCA_013336365.1 Peptococcaceae bacterium | reverse complement strand
ATAATGATTCTCATCAGCATCAATTGTTGTTTTCTACATATTTTATTATCTTTGGTGGTGTTATTCAGAGGCTTACTGATATTAAAAGGGGACAAAACGCAAAAATCATATCTTTGCCTGCCGGTTATATCAAGGTTCAGGCAATTCGCTTAGGATTAACTGAAGGTATTACAATAACCTGTAAAGAATCTATTCCTTTAGGTCCTGTTATAGTTTGCAGAAACAGGGTATGTGTTGCTATAGGCAGAGAGCTGGCAGATAAAATCCAGGTTGAAGCGTTATTCGATAAGGAGAAATTTTCCGAATATAGGTAAAGCAAGTAAGACTGGTGAGGCGGGTGGAGTTTTGAACTGCAAGGAATTTAAGAATAAGGCAGGAGTCGGCTCAGAAGCCAAATGTATTTTGCTTGCCGGCAATCCCAATGTGGGAAAAACTGCATTATTTAACGGTCTGACCGGTCTTTTTGCTGATGTCAGCAATTTTCCCGGTACCACTGTAGATACCTGCTACAGCTGTTTAGATAAAGACATTTTGATTGATACGCCCGGGGTTTATGGTGTTTCATCCTTTTCCAGTGAAGAGAGCCTAGTTAGAGACCTAATTCTTTCTGCAGATTTAGTAATTAACGTTGTTGATATGTCCAATTTGGAAAGAGATTTGTTTTTAACTCTCCATATAATTGATTTGGGTATTCCTATGATAGTGGCTTTGAATATGGAGGATGAAATTGAAAGATATGGTCTAAGAGCTGATGCAGATAAGCTTGAGGAAATTTTGGGTGTCCCGGTTGTTGCTACCTCTGCAGTGGATAAAAAAGGATTAGATATCTTGATTTCCAGACTGCCGGAAGCAAAGAAAGGGATAAGGGATATTGTCTTTGCCAAAAAATTAAATAAGATGGCCCAGGAGCTTGGCTCCAGTGAAGCGTCAGCCTTGTTGCTTTTGGAGGGTGATATAACAACCTCGAAGGAATTGGGCCTTTCTCCCGGCAATGACAGAATGTCCCTTTATAAAAAACGGCGAGACAGAGTCAATGAAATAGTCCCTCTTATTTATGAAAAATATAGTTTAAAAACAAGTTTTTTGGACAGGCTCGGAAATATAATGATAAGGCCTGCTACAGGCTTTCCTATAATGATTTTGGTATTATTTCTGGTTTATTTGGCCGTGGGGGTATTTTTTGCCCAAGTAGTGGTCGGATTTATTGAGAATACAATTATGCAGGGATACTTTCAGCCATTTGTTCGCTCCACATTATCGGTATATTTCAAACCGGGTTCTTTGGTTTATGAAGTATTGGCCGGACAATTCGGTCTTGTCACGATGACGATAACCTATGTTGTAGGTTTGCTTACTCCATTGGTAGCGGGATTTTTTCTAGTACTATCCTTCTTGGAGGACACCGGCTATCTTTCCCGGGTAGCAACATTAATGGATCGCATGCTCTCAATAATTGGTCTTAATGGTTTGTCAGTAATACCCTTGGTCCTAGGATTTGGTTGTGTAACTGCCGCTATAATCACTACCAGGATACTGCCCAGTGACAGGGAGAGAAGAATTGCTATCTTTGTTCTTTCTCTTGCGGTTCCGTGCTCTGCACAGCTTGCTATGGTGGCGGCTATTATGGCTGGCCAAGGAGGAATTTTCTTTGCACTTTATGCCCTGGTTGTTATTGTTGTTTTAGCTATGGCCGGAATTGTCCTGTCAAAAATACTGCCGGGGTTTTCAACACCATTATTGATGGAAATTCCACCTTTGCGTTTTCCGAAAATGAGCAATGTTTTGATAAAAACAGGGATAAGATCCTGGCATTTTCTAAAGGAAGCCTTTCCCTTATTTTTAGTGGGAACACTTGTGTTAAGTCTTCTGAAAATAAATGGTATTCTTGATCTGCTGGAAAATTATCTTGAGCCGGTAACTGTTGGATGGCTTAATCTACCCAAGGAATCGGCCAGTGCTTTTATAATGGGATTTATTAGAAGAGAGTTTGGTCCTGCAGGAATATTGGATTTTCCTATGACAAATGTTCAGGTATTTGTCATGATGATTACTCTGACCCTTTTTGTTCCCTGTATTGCATCAGTTATGGTGATTTTCAAAGAGAGGGGCTGGAGGGAAGGTTTGTTTATATGGATTTCGGTGTTTATTTTGTCCTTTCTTATTGGAGGGTTGATTTCAAACCTGTTAATGCTCCTTGATTTTTGGGTAGGTGGCTATTCCTTGATGCTAATGATTTTTATTTTACTGCTGGTCTTGTGCTTTCTTATAGTTTTCGGACGAAGAAAGGCCAGGCCATTTAACTATAGGAACAATAAAAGTTTGCATAAAGAATAACGGTGTGAGGGGTAATAATGAAGAAAAAAATTTCCATAGTTGTAAGCATTATTTGTTGCTTATTTGTTTTTTCTGCCCAAGGAATAGCTAAGCCAGAGGTCAGTGCTAAAAATGCTATTTTAGTAGATATAAGAAATGGTCAGGTCTTATATGAAAAGGCAGCAAAGGAAATAATCTATCCGGCAAGCACTACAAAAATATTGACTGCCCTTATAGCAGTAAAAAAAGGTAATCTTAATGACAAAGTAGTTGTGTCCCGAAATGCAGTTTTAGTGGATGGTTCAGCGGTTGGTTTACAGGAGAATGAAATTATTAGTCTTGAGGATTTGCTATATGCGGCAATGCTCTCCTCTGCAAATGATGCAGCCATGGCAATAGCAGAGCATTTGGCAGGATCTCAGCAAGGCTTTGCTGATTTAATGAATGAAGAGGCTCACTCTCTGGGGGCAGTCCATAGCAACTTTGTATCACCTCATGGACTACATTCTCCGGAGCATTACACAACTGCAGAAGACATGGCCATAATAGCCAGAGAAGCTATGAAAAATAAAAATTTTAGGAGATTGGTGGGGACCTACTCCTATCATATATCCAGGAACCTGCCTAAAGAGGTGAAGGGAATACCCCAGGAGGACTATGTCAATTACAATAAGCTTATCTCTCCGTATTCAATGTTCAGTTATTCCGGAGCTAATGGCATAAAGACCGGATATACCGATGTGGCAGGAAGCTGCTTGGTATCCAGTGTGCAAAGAGAGGGTAGAGAGTATTTGGCAGTAATAATGAACACTGACCGAAGTGGTATTTTTACTGATTCAGCAACCCTGTTTGACTTTGCCTTTAATGAATTTGCTCAGCTGCAATTGGCTGAAAAGGATTCCGAGCAGGGTTCGGTAAAGGTGAAAAAGGGTGTTGTTGGCTTAGTAGGGGCAGTTGTAGCAGAGGATTATTATTACAATTTTCCTAAAAATGGGATAAAACCTTCTCAGGAAAGTAAGATTCTATTGGAAGAGGAGATAGAGGCACCCATCAAAAAAGGGCAAAAAATAGGTGAAATGGCCTTTTACATAGAGGGTAAGGAAGTTGGCAGAATAAATTTGCTTTCTGATCGCTCAGTGGACAGGACTCCCTTCTTTAGTTTATGGAAGGGAACGGCAATGATAATTGCCCTGTTGGTATTAAAAAGCATTATTGCAGGTTATAAGCGCAAACAATACTATAATCAGAGAAAAAGAAGGATCTATCAGGAGAATTTATATAAAAATAAATATATATGATAAAATATCCGGAGGTGGGCCAATTGCAAAATTATATTAAGGATGTTGAAAAAACACTAAAAAATGGTGATTTTAAATTGACTCACCGAAGGAAAGCTGTTTTAGGTGTGTTGTGGGATAACAAGGATAAGCATCTTAGTGCAGAAGAGGTATATAATCTTGTTAAAGAAAAAGAGCCTGATGTAGGGTTGGCAACTGTATACAGGACCTTGGAGCTTTTTTCGGGCTTTGGTATTGTTTGTTCTATGGATTTCGGTGACGGTCGTATGCGCTATGAGTGTATTGATTCTAAAAATGAAGGACATCATCATCATCACATTATATGTCTCAAATGTGGAAAAATATTGGAGATGGCCGAAGACCTTCTTGATGATTTGGAAGCTAGGGTCAGTAGGGAATTATCCTTTAAGGTTTTAGACCATCAGCTTAAAATATTTGGTCATTGCAGTGAGTGTAAATAATAAATGGCATTTAGTGTATTGTTGCCTACTATATTGAAAAAGGAAGGTGTTTGCTTTGTATTTTAAGCCTGCAGGTTTGCAAACAGGCATAGGTAGTATGCCATATATCAACCCGAAGGATGCCTTGGAGATTATTTTTGAAAATATGCCTGAAATTCCTTACTGGCCTCAGCTACCTTTAAAGGGTAGTGCAGAAGGCTTTGTATTCCAGTTTTTAACCCCATTGGTGGAAGCAGGTTTGATTCAGATAGATGGAAACAAGGCGTTTTTCTGTACTGACAGCATGGACTGGGAAGAGAGTCTGACTAAATTTTATTCAATTTATCTTTCTGCAGTGGAAGGAGACCAACAAGCTATTGATGCATTTGCTCTGCCGCCGCAGGCTGCCTCAGGGTTTTATGCGTATTTAGATTATATTGAGGAAAAGGGAATTAAGGGTGTGCGTTATTTGAAGGGGCATATGGCAGGTCCTTTGACAATAGGATTTAATTTAAAGGATCCCCAAGGAAAATTTGCTTATTATAATGACCAGCTCAGAGATCTAATCGTAAAAACATTGGCTATTCACGGTCGTTGGCAGGCGAACAGGCTTAGTGAATTAGGACTTCCGGCAATAATATTTATTGATGAACCGGGAATAGGAGTATATGGAAAATCAGACTATATTACAGTTTCAAAGGAAATGATCAAAAGTGACTTGGATGAAATATTTGAGCAAATTCATATCGCAAAAGCCATAGCCGGTGTCCATTCCTGTGACGCTATTGATTGGTCGATACTTTATCAATGCAATTTGGAAATAGTTAATCTGGATGTTTATAGCTTTTCTGATTCCCTACTACCCTTTGCCAGTGAACTAAAAGAGTTCATCAACAAAGGAGGCGTGTTGGCTTTGGGGATAGTACCCACTAATGAGAGTGCTTTAACCGAAACCGCTCAAAGTCTGCTTGACAGATTGAAGACATTATTTTCTCAGCTTGCTTCACGAGGTATTGCCACATCTGAGCTGCTAGCCCAAATTATGATAACTCCAGCCTGTGGCACAGGTTTGCTGGAGCCTGATCTGGCGGTGAGGATTCACAATTTGACTAAAGAGGTTTCTGCCAAGGTTAAGGAGATGCTTTGATGATTACCGGAGATTATCATATTCATACTGTTAGATGTGGTCACGCCAAAGGAGAGCTTCAAGACTATATAAATTTTGCAATTAGTAAGAACCTCAGAGAAATAGGTTTCTCTGACCACGCCCCTATGTAATGGCTTCCCGTCGAGGAGAGAGATCCGGAGGTTGCTATGAAGGAGACAGAACTAAGGGATTATGTCAGAGAGATTTTAGATTTGGCTGCTGACAACAGGCAATTGACTATTCGCCTGGGAATAGAGCTGGATTATATTCCGGGATATGAAAGGGAAGCTAGGAAATTAATAGCAGATCTACCTTTCGATTATATTATTGGCTCCGTTCACTTCCTTGATGATTGGGCATTTGACCATCCAGGGTATGTTGAGCAATATGATTCTCAGGATATAGACCAGGTTTATAGGAGTTATTTTGAGCTTATTTGTCAAGCTGCTACATCAGGGATCTTTGATATTATAGGTCATCCGGATTTAATAAAAAAATTTGGCCACCGGCCTAAAGGGGATTTGACCGCACTTTATCATCAGGCAGCCAAGGCATTTGCTATAGGTGGTGTTTGTATTGAAGTAAATACTGCCGGTCTTCGTTGGGACTGTGGAGAAATATACCCGTCTTTGGATTTTTTGAGAGCCTGTTTTAAAGAAGGTGTTCCGGCTAGTGTGGGTTCAGATGCCCATTTTCCGGAACAGATTGGTTTTTCTTTTGACAGGGCTAAGGAATTGCTGCAGCTGGCAGGATATTCTGAGATAGCTTCCTTTGAGAAAAGAAGGATAAAGTTTTCCTCTCTGTGATTATTGGAAACAGGACAGCACGATTCAACTGACCGCCTTGCCACTTAATTGTGGTGAGGCATTTTTGTTTAATAAATTATTAAATCCAGATATAGAATAAAACTTGTACATATTATCAAGATGTAGAAATGTCTGTAAAATCAAAGAAATAAATAAAAATACTTTATAAATAGTTGAAAAAAACTAT
>JAAXTT010000087.1 GCA_013336365.1 Peptococcaceae bacterium | reverse complement strand
GAACCTTAATTTGCTTGGTTTCCGGTGCAACTATGGTACCGGTTGTTGCCTTTAAAGCAAAAACTGTTTTAGAGACCATTGAAAAGGAAAGCTGTACTGCAGTTCATGGAGTTCCCACAATGTTTATTGCAGAGCTTGAGGAAATGGAAAAAAATTCATATGACACCTCCAGTCTAAGAACGGGAATAATGGCAGGCTCTCCTTGTCCCATTGAGGTTATGAGAGCAGTGGTAGATAAAATGGGTGCAAATGAAATTTGTATTACTTATGGCCAGACTGAGGCATCCCCCGGGGTTACTATGACCAGAACCAGTGATCCAATAGAGTTAAGGGTAAGCACAGTTGGCCGGGCCTTGCCTAATGTGGAGGTCAGAATAGCTGATCCAAGCACAAATGAAACCTTAACGCCCGGTATTCAAGGAGAGCTATGCACCCGAGGCTACCATGTAATGAAGGGATACTACAAAATGCCGGAAGCTACCCAGGTGGCCATAGATAAGGATGGTTGGTTGCATACAGGGGACTTGGCAATTATGGATGAAAATGGATATTGTAAAATAACCGGTCGTCTAAAGGATATGATAATAAGAGGCGGGGAAAATATTTATCCCAGAGAGATTGAGGAATTTCTCTATACAAACCCCAAAATTAAAGATGTACAGGTAGTTGGTGTCCCAAGTATAAAATATGGAGAAGAAGTAGTTGCCTTTGTCCAGTTAAAGGAAGGACAAGATGCAAATGAAGAGGAACTAAAGGATTACTGCCTTAACAGAATCTCACGTTTTAAAATTCCTGCCTTTATATTATTTGTAAATGACTATCCGGCAACGGCCAGTGGAAAAATACAGAAATTTAAATTGAGAGAGCTGGCTATAAAAATATTGGGCAGGGAAGAGGCTGCAAATATAGAAACCGCCTGATTTGGGCATATTTATAGATGAATCGGAAATAGTTTATATCTGTTATAATATGAGGCTGGTGCAGGTTTATGTATAGGATAAAAAAACTGTTTCAGCTTGATTGGTTTTATAAGAGCACAGAGGAGAGGCATAGTGGGAAAACCACTGGCAGACTTGACAGATTCCGTCATCGGTCAGGCTTTAGAAGCAATTTCCCCGATCCGGAGCTACCTCTGCGTGAGATGACCTTAGTTGTATTAGATACCGAGACCACTGGTTTCAAGCCCCAATCAGGAGACGAGATAATTTCTATTGGGGCATGTCTTATTAAAGATGGCAAAATACTGCCCCAGACCTTTAACAGGCTGGTAAATCCAGGTCGTCCAATTCCACCCTTTATTACAGAACTTACTGGTATAAGCAATGAAATGGTTGCCAATGCAGAGGATTTTTACTCTGTTGCTGCGTCATTTTTAGATTTTCTGAAAGACAGGATTATAATCGGTCATTCAATAGAATTCGACCTTAATTTTTTAAATTACAAGCTAAAATCTCAGGGTGTCAGGATAAAAAATCCCAATATAGATACCGGAGTTATTTCCGGGGCACTGTATCCTGATTTAAGAATGCATACCTTGGATAGCATATTATCCAGAATGAAAATTGACCCTGAGGGAAGACATACTGCTTTGGGTGATGCACTATTAACAGCCGGGGTTTTTCTTAACTATAACAAAATACTTGAAGAAAGAGGCATTCTCAATTTATCTGAATTGCGGTGTTTTTTAATCAATGCAGCTTTGCTCAAGATATAGAAGAGTGTTTATATAAAACCTGGGAGGTAAATTAATGCCTAAGAGTATACGTGAGGTTCTTACCAGTGTGCCCCCATTTAGTTTGCTTCCCATAGAGGTAATAGAGCTCCTAGAGACTAAGGTTACAGTTAGCACATTCCCCAAGGGTCACTATGTTTTCAGACAGGGTCAGGAAAGTTTGAGGACACTTTTTTTAATAGTCGGGGGTTCTGCAGAGGTTGTTGCCTCAAATAAAAAGGGTGATGAATCAGTAGTCAGCTTTAGAGGTATTGAAGAGTTTTTTGGTGAAACCGGTCTTAACAGTGGTCATTATTCTGCCTCAATAAGGGTAAAGGAGGAAATGACCTGCCTTTTAATTCCTGGGGAGGAAGTAGAGCGGTTTATTGGCAAGCATAGTGATTTTACCAGCTACCTGACAGATCTTTTAGTTGAAAGAATGCGTTCATTATATGACGAAATTATCCATGAACAGTCATTTGAGGATCAAAGAGTGGAAACGCCTTTATTTAGAAAGCGCGTAAGTGATATAATGTCTTCCCCGGTAATCACCTGCTCAATAAGGGATACTGTTGTAGAAGTAGCTAATTTAATGAAAAGCAAGAATATCAGTGCGGTTATTGTTGTTGACAAGGATAATCATCCTGTTGGATCAATTAGTAATGCGGATTTGGTTCATAATATTTTAGCCAGGTCCATCACTAATTACGACAATATAATTGCGGGAACAATTATGAAGGATGAGGTAGTTAGTTTAAGCTCAGATGCCTTTTATGCAGAGGCATTAATGGCGATAATCAAGTACCGGACTAAGCACCTGGTTATCATAAGAAAAGAAAAACTGGTTGGAATTGTAACAGTAGCAGATTTAGTTAAATTCAGAAGCACAGGCTCCTTAGCTATTACTCAGGATATTGAGCTTCAAGAGGACATAGATGAGCTGGCAAAAATAGGAACTGCTGTAGATGAGCTTCTTAGTGCACTGGTTGACGAGAAGGTCCCTGTTCAAGAGATTCTTTCTATAGTCTCAGAATTAAATGAGAGACTTACCACCAGGGTTATTCAGCTTTGTGAACTGGAAATGATCAGTGAAGGATATGGCAGGCCTCCGGTGGAATATTGCTGGGTAAATACCGGTAGTGCCGGTCGTCGGGAACAGACCTACAGAACAGATCAGGATAATTTTATCATATATGGTGACAGGCCTGAGGAGGACGCAAAGAGTATCCAGGATTATTTTATAAGACTGGCCGGCAAGGTCAATACAGGTCTGGAAAAGTGCGGCTTCGAAAAATGCCCCGGGGATATTATGGCCTCCAATAAAGAATGGTGTAGGTCACTAAATAGCTGGGAAAAGGTTATTAAGGGTTGGATAGATAATGTGAGTAAAGATCCCAAGGCTGTGCGGCAGTTAACAATCATCCTTGATTTTAGGGCAGTTCATGGTGGAAAAACATTGGCTGATAGGTTGTGGGAAATGACAATCAGGTTTTATCAGGATTCTGAAGCTATCTCTCATTACCTTACCCAGGACGATTTAAGCGCCAGGGTTCCGGTTACAATGTGGGGGGGCTTTGTCACAGAAAAAAGCGGACTTCACAAAGATGAAATTAATTTAAAAAGCTCTGTCAGTGTACATATTGTCGATTGTATCCGTATTTTTGCCTTAAAGAACAGCATAAAGGAGACAAATACCTTTAGTAGGATAGAGCAGCTGAGAAAAAATGGCGGCTTAAATGTGGATGATGCTGATTTTGTTGAGGCAGCATATGAGACCTTGATGATGTTTAGAATCAGGGAAAACCTAAAAAAGGTTATTAAGGGTGAAAAGGCAGATAATTACATTAATCCTCTCAAGCTTAGTAAACAGGAAAGAGAAATACTTAAGGGGGCGTTTGCAGCAGTCACCAGGCTTCAAAAGCTGACAAGCGCAAGCAACACCTTGCCGTGGCTGGGCAATTAAGGTGAAAATTAGGCTGTAAAGGTGGTAGATTATGGCTGAAATTATTGAGGAAGTAAAAGATTTGTATAAAATTGTTAAACTTAATCCTTTTAGAAAAACCCCGGGAGTAAGCTTTGATCTTTTTCCGATGGATATTATTCCTCACATTGACGCCATTGACCGGGTAATTCACCAAAAAAGTGCAATATCTCCCGGACCGGTTGGGGCTGTTGAGAGACCTTGGTATATGCATCATTACCAGGATGATAATTTGATTGTTCTGCATGGTACAAGAGAGGTAGAGCTTTATACAAAAGCACATGGAAGAATAGAAAAATTTACTGTAACCTCGGATCGAATATTTAAAAACGGAATCTTGATTTATGAGGGCGGAGCTTTGCTGATCTGGCCCAGGGGAGTTTTTCACAGAATTGAAAGTGGCGAGGAAGGCTCTGCCTCCCTGAACATCGCTGTTCACTACCCCGGGTTTGATTTGAAAAGCAATTTTAGCATATATGATTTGTCAACAGAAAATGGGGACTATAGGGTAATAAGAGATGGTTATCAGGATCAGACTGTTTTTTGATTGTAAATTAAACAAAAGGAGGCTATTAAATGGGAGAAATGAAAAAGAAGATGCTAACCTCGGTAGCAGGAGCCCCTGTTGCAGACAATCAAAATGCTATGACTGCAGGACCCAGAGGACCAATGCTTTTACAGGATATTTGGTTTTTGGAGAAGCTTGCTCATTTTGATCGGGAGGTAATTCCCGAAAGAAGAATGCATGCCAAGGGATCAGGAGCTTATGGTACTTTTACAGTTACCTGTGATATAACAAAATATACAAAGGCAAAAATATTTTCAGAGCTTGGCAAAAAAACTGAGATGTTTGTGCGCTTTTCAACAGTTGCAGGGGAACGTGGAGCTGCAGATGCGGAAAGGGATATTCGCGGTTTTGCAATGAAATTTTATACAGAGGAAGGAAATTGGGACTTGGTAGGCAATAATACCCCGGTCTTTTTTCTCAGAGATCCTTTAAAGTTTCCGGACCTTAATCATGCTGTAAAGAGGGATCCATACACCAACATGAGAAGTGCCAGAAATAATTGGGATTTCTGGTCCTCTCTGCCAGAGGCACTTCATCAGGTAACCATTACCATGAGTGACCGAGGAATACCTTTATCATATAGGCATATGCATGGCTTTGGCAGTCATACCTTCAGTATGATAAATAATAATAACGAGCGGGTTTGGGTTAAGTTCCATCTTGTCTCTCAACAGGGCATTAAAAATCTGTCTGATGCTCAGGCAGAGGGACTTGTTGCCAAGGATAGGGAAAGTCATCAGAGGGATCTTTTGGAGAGCATAGAAAAAGGGGATTTTCCCAGGTGGAATATGTATATTCAGGTCATGACCGAGGAACAGGGGGCAAAAATGCCCTACAATCCCTTTGACTTGACAAAGGTTTGGTTCAAAAAGGATTTTCCACTAATTGAGGTTGGCTATTTCGAATTAAATAAAAATCCGGAAAATTATTTTGCCGAGGTTGAGCAGGCAGCCTTTAACCCTGCCAACATTGTACCGGGTATTAGCTTTTCTCCTGATAAAATGCTTCAGGGAAGACTGTTTTCATATGGTGATGCCCAGCGATACAGGTTGGGGGTAAATCATCACCAAATACCGGTTAACGCTCCCAGATGCCCTTTCAATAGCTATCACAGGGATGGTCAATTGAGAGTGGATGGTAATTCAGGCGGTACTTTGGGCTATGAACCAAATAGCTATGGTCAATGGCAGGAACAACCCGATTTTCGTGAGCCTACTTTAAATATCACCGGTCCCGGGGACCATTGGAATTTCCGTGAGGATGACGATGATTATTACACCCAGCCAGGCTTGCTTTTTAGGCTGATGAGTGCTGAACAGAGGAAGATATTATTTGAAAATACCGCCCGGGCTATGGGGGATGCACCAAAAGATATTAAGCTCAGACATATTCGCAATTGCTATAAAGCCGACCCGGATTATGGCAAAGGAGTTGCCGAAGCAGCAGGCATACCCGCCGGTGATATTTAATTAATTAAAGCCGGATATAAATATCAGTCGAAAACTGTGGTCGCATAAATTCGGCCACAGTTTTATTATTTATCATTGCTTGATATAATATCTGCTATAAGGTTGATTTTTTTAAAATCAACTATTTTTACGGGGGATAAGTGCTTATGAGAAACAAGTCCGCGGCATTAATTATAGGTATTTTTCTTATTTTGATTTCAAGCCGGGAGGCTTTTGCCTCAGTAGCTTTTGTTGTAGGCTCCAATCAGTTTGTTTTTGACCAAAACATCATTGAAATGGATGCTGCCCCTTATATAAAAGATGGACGGACCTATCTGCCTCTGAGATACGCAGCTCAAGGTATAGGTTTGACAGAAAGCAATATTATCTGGGACAGCACCTCAAGAAGAATAATTTTGGTCAATGAGGATATTAATCTCCAATTGACTATAGGCAGTAACCTTATGCTGGTTAATAACGTTCCGGTTAATATGGATGTTCCCCCGGAGATTAGAAACAAT
>JAAXTT010000086.1 GCA_013336365.1 Peptococcaceae bacterium | reverse complement strand
GCTTGTACCGGCCTGGTCCGCCAGAGATATAGGCTTTGATCGGGGACAGGTAGCCGCCTATGGTCAGGATGATCGGGTCTGTAGCTATACTGCCTTCAGAGCCTTGCTGGAACTGGGGGTTCCCGACAAAACCAGTATTCTTTTGCTGGCGGACAAGGAGGAAACAGGCAGTCCTGGTAATACCGGGATGCAGTCCTTTTTTCTGGAGGATTTTGTTGCCGAGCTGATTGGGCGGCGGGAGGAAGGCTATAGCGATTTGCTTTTGCGAAGATGCTTTATGGCCTCCAGTGCACTTTCAGCGGACGTAAATGCAGCAGTTGATCCAAACTATCAAGAGGTCATGGATAAACATAATGCTGCCAGACTTGGACGGGGAGTTGTTTTGACCCGTTACACCGGTAGCAGGGGAAAAAGCGGATCAAATGATGCCAGTGCAGAGTTTACCGCAAAAATCCGGGGAATTTTCAACTCGGCAGGGGTTTACTGGCAGACAGGAGAGCTGGGAAAGGTTGACCAGGGTGGAGGAGGAACTATTGCCTATCTTTTGGCAGCTCATAATATGGAGGTAGTGGATTGCGGAGTCCCCCTGTTGGGAATGCATTCCACCTTTGAGGTAGCCAGCAAGGCGGACATATATATGACCTATAAGGCCTACAAGGCTTTTTGGGAAAACATATAGTTATATCCTTGGGAGGTTAATTATGATTCCATTAGTCAAATACCAGGTTGGGGACGTTGTAAGAATGAGAAAGCTTCATCCCTGTGGAGGGGACACCTGGGAGGTTATGCGCACAGGTGTTGATTTCCGGATCAAATGCCTTAAGTGTCAAAGGGTATTAATGCTTCCCAGGCCAAAGTTTGAGAAGAGCGTGAAGAATATTGTGTCTACTCTTCAGGAACCGGTCAAGGTTGATTAAATAATATTTGTATGCTATAATTTGTAGCCTGCGACAGATTTGTTCTGTCCTATTTTTCCCCCCGCTCTGCTTGCGTGGCAGGGCCATGGTCCGAGGGGAGGAGGTGAAGAAGGGTGCGCAAATACGAAACTATTTTTATTCTTCGTCCAGAGCTGGAGGAGGATAAGGTAACCGAGATGGTAGAAAAGTACAAGTCCCTTATTGAAAAGAATGGTGGAGAGATTGTCAGTCTTGACAAGTGGGGCAAGAGACGATTGGCTTATGAGATCAACCATATTAAGGAAGGCTATTATGTGGTCTCCAAGTTTAATGCAGATTCCAAGGCTACCAATGAACTAGACAGAATTTTTAAGATATCTGATGATGTTATTCGTCATATTATTGTCAGAGATGAGGATTAACAAAGGGATTTTTTCCAGGAATCAATCAAGGCGGTGCTTTTATGTATAATAAGATCATATTGATAGGTCGGCTGACAGCAGATCCTGAAATGAGATACACCTCCTCCGGTCTTCCGGTAGCCAATTTTACCCTGGCAGTGGACCGAGGCTTTAATACAAAGCAGGGGGAGAAGGAAACAGACTTTATTGATATTATTGTCTGGCGGGGACTTGCTGAAAACTGTGCCAAGTATATAAAAAAAGGCTCCATGGTGGCAGTGGATGGAAGACTGCAGATCAGATCTTATGAAGATAAACAGGGCGTCCGCCGAAAGGTTTCAGAGGTTGTAGCGGAAAATGTCCGGTTTTTAGACCGGAAGGATACCCAGTCCCAATACGGTCAAGGTCAGGGACAGCAGCAGAACAGGGCTGTTGAAGATGAATTCAGTGAAGTGTCCTTTACCGAAGACGATTTACCCTTTTAAATGGAGGGTAGGCCGGGACTGTTAAACAAGGAGGATTAAATATGATAAAGCGCGAACGAGGTCGCAGAGGGAAAAAGAGAGTCTGTGCCTTTTGTGTCGATAAAGCTGAAAAAATTGACTATAAGGATATTCCCAAGCTGAAAAAATTTATTACTGAAAGAGCGAAAATTTTACCCCGCAGAATTTCAGGCAACTGTGCAGGGCATCAAAGACTGCTTACAGTAGCAATAAAAAGAGCAAGAATAGTGGCACTGCTGCCATTTACATCCGATTGATATAGGGGGAACTTCGGTTCCCCCTATTCTTTTTACAAGGGAATAAATATCTCTTGTAAGGTGAAGGAAAACATATTCAATCTGAAGAATAGATTTGGGCAGGAAGAGGTGGTTTCTTGTCCTTAATAAATGGACAAATAATTAGAGAATTTATAATATATACCCTGTTGATTTTTCTTTCAGCGATTCTTTGGCTGATGTTTCCGATTTTCTCGCTGATTGCTATGGTGGTTATTCCGGTTTCTATTGCCTTAATGCTTCTGAAGCTGGATATAAAGCTTGCTCTAGCGTCATTGCTGATTAATTTGGCAGCTTTGTCCCTTATTACCGGGCAACCCCTGTTTGTTCTCTATTTGCTGTTGCAAACCGGGCCGGTGGGGATATTGATGGGTCTGATTTTCAAAAGAAAATATGCTTGGGGCAAAGGGCTGGTCATTGTGGTTATGTTTGCAGTTCTAGGGCCTGCAGGTATGTATATGACCGATTATTTTGTTACAGGAAGCAATCCTTTTCTTTTGGATAATTCTTCTCTGGTCACCTATCGCCAAGGAGTCCAGGAGCTGAGAGAGTCTTTTAATCTAGGATCAGGCACTGGCAAGGTTTTAAGTCCTTCCGGCAGCAATAATGAGCTGGACAATTTAACCAGGCAGTTTGAGGCAGCCTTGCCGGTATTGGCAATGGCCTCAGGCATTATCTGGTTTATGTCCATTGCAGCTATTTGTTATTTTGCAGTTTGGCGCTTGCTCATTCGTTTAAAATATCCTGTTGCTCTGGCAATCCCCTTTTCTTTTTGGCATCTGCCCTGGTATTTTGTCTGGGGGGTGATTTTGGGTCTTGCTATGCTATTACTGGGAGCAGAGTATGATTTTATGGAGCTAAGCTCTTTGGGCAAGGTTTTTCTTTGGGTGATGGGCTATGTTTTTGCAGTTATCGGAACCTCGGTATTTGCATTTTTTGTAAAAATACTGAATTTTTCCTGGATTATCAAGCTGGTAGGACTATTTTTCATGCTGTTGTTTTTACCCCACGTGGTGGCAGTAATGTCCTTTGTGGGAATAGTTGATACCTTGGGGAATATTCGTCGTTTGACTCGGGAAAGCAGGAAACCGGAGGAGGATGAGGTAAAGTGAAGGTAGTTCTTTTAGAAGACGTTAAGGGTCAAGGCAAAAAGGGCGATGTTGTAAACGTTGCGGAGGGTCATGCCAGGAATTTTTTACTGCCTAGAAAGCTTGCAGTAGAGGCTACTCCGGTAAAGCTTAGAGAAATTTCTCAACAAAAGGCAGCCAGTGAAAGACAGCGAAGTCAGGAACTGGAAAAGGCCAAGGAAATGGGGACATCTATTGAGGGTCTGAAGGTTACCTTAAAGGCCAAGGTAGGTGAGGGGGGCAAGCTTTTTGGAGCCATTGGCAACAAGGATGTGGCGGAAGGCTTACTGGAGCAACATGGTCTGAATATTGATAAAAAGAAAATAATATTGAAGGACCCGATAAAAACCCTTGGAGAGCACGAAATAGTAGTTAAGCTTCACTCTACAGTTCAAGCCAATATCCTTGTTTCTGTGGAGGCAATTTCAGTTTAGCCGGTAGATTATTTCTATTTCCAGGCTTGTGCAGAGAGGATGATAGACAATTGAAAAGCTTCCTGGAAAAAGTGAAAAAAAGTGATGTTCAGAGAGATAAAAAGCAGAGTTATAGTATTGACAGCCATCTGGAAAGACAGGTAGATGCTCTTTATGCTATGGTTTCCGGTTTTTACGGAGCAGACCGTCTGGTTCTCAAGGCAAGTAAATTAAATGCCCTTCAGTTGATGCGCTCGGATAAAGTGGAGGAAAAGGTACTGGCCTTGCAGAAGCTTATTTTGGAGGATCCTACTTTAGAGGCTGTCCCTAATCTTGAGGAAATTCCGGAAATATTGGATGAGCTTCAAGAGGAACTGGCGGACAATATGGCTCGCCGGACAGTTGAGGATCAGATAGAAAAAAAGGTCAATGAAAAAATACAGAATCGACATGAGGAATACGTCCGTGAAATCAGAATGCAGGTTGTTCAGGAGACAGCAGGCTCAGAAAATCCCCAGACTCTTAAAAAGCTTGCCTCCTTGGAAAATCTGGAGGAGCGAAAGCTGTCAGGCTCAGCCTTAGAGCTTCTGCGTCCCGCATCCTTTGGGGAAATAATCGGCCAGGAGTCAGCTATCAAAGCATTGCTAACCAAGCTGGTGTCCCCCTACCCCCAACATGTGCTTTTATATGGGCCTCCGGGGGTTGGGAAAACTACTGCTGCCAGGCTGGCCTTGGAAGCTGCCAGGAACCATAACGACAATTCCTTCGCTCAGGATGCACCCTTTATTGAAGTTAACGGTACTACCCTAAGGTGGGACCCTAGAGAAATAACCAATCCTTTGCTGGGTTCTGTTCACGACCCCATATATCAAGGAGCCAGGAAGGATTTGGCAGAGGGTGGAATTCCCGAACCAAAGCCGGGGTTGGTCACGGATGCCCACGGAGGGGTGCTTTTTATAGATGAAATCGGTGAAATGGATCCCTTGCTAATCAACAAGCTACTGAAGGTGTTGGAGGATAAAAGAGTGTTTTTCAATTCCGCCTATTATGATCCTCAGGATGCAAATGTCCCACAGTATGTGAAAAAGCTTTTTGAGGAAGGGGCTCCTGCGGATTTTATTCTTATTGGCGCTACCACCAGGGATCCTTCGGAAATAAATCCTGCCATAAGATCTCGCTGTGCGGAGATCTATTTTGAGCCTCTCACACCGGGAGACATTGTAGATATTGTCCAGCAGGCAGGAGATAAGCTGGGGATGGAAATAGAGCCGGCAGTGGCGGATATTGTCAGCCAGTATACTATCGAGGGCAGAAAGGCTGTAAACTTGCTGGCAGACGCCTTTGGTTTGTCCTGCTACAAGACAATAACCGGGGAAAGCCCGGAACGTTTAAGTGCAGAAAATGTATATGAGGTCATTCAATGGGGTCGTCTCTCTCCCTATTCTGTAGGCAAGGCATCGGATAAGGCAGAGGTTGGAAGAGTCTTTGGCTTGGGAGTCAGCGGCTTTTTAGGCTCGTTGATTGAAATAGAATCAGTAGCCTTCCCGGCCAGGGAAAAAGGGAAGGGCGCAATCCGGTTTAATGACACGGCAGGAAGCATGACCAAGGATTCCGTTTTCAATGCAGCTTCGGTAATCAGAAAGGTTACCGGGGAGGACCTTCACAATTATGATGTCCATGTTAATGTATTGGGAGGTGCCAAGATAGACGGTCCTTCTGCCGGGGTGGCGATTTTCCTGGCTTTGTACAGTGCTATTTTGGATATTCCCCTGCCCCAGGACATTGCCTTTACCGGAGAGCTCTCTATTCAGGGGAAAATCAAGATGGTGGGGGGAATTCCCGAGAAGGTCTATGGAGCTAGACAGGCAGGAATCAGCAAGGTCATATTGCCTTTGGAAAACAATAAGGATGTGCCCAATAATCTCAAAAATATCCGAGTGGAAGCAGTATCCTCGGTAGAAGAGCTGTTAAGCAGTCTGTTTAATAAAAACCAAGGATTAAATTAGGATAAAATAGCGATTCGGATGTGATAGCCTTTGTCAGAGAAAGCAGTTCCTCAGAATATAGATGCAGAACAATCCGTGCTTGGTTCCCTGTTGATAGACCATGATATTTTGTACAAGGTGGCTAGATTTCTTAAGCCAGAGGACTTTTATCATGAGGGCCATAAGCTTATTTACCAGGCTTATTTGGAATTGGATGAAGCAGGGATAGTCCCGGATCTTTTGACTGTAACTGACAAGCTTAGACAGCTGGGCTATCTGGAAAAAGTTGGTGGTGCCACCTATGTTGCGTCTCTACCGGGAATGGTGCCTACCTCTGCCAATGTAGAAAACCATGCCAAAATCATTGAAGAAAAATCTTTGCTGCGCAGCATTATTTTTATTGCCAACCGGGTTGCCGGAATGGGTTATGATGCTGAGGATGAGGCAGAGCGTCTTATCGATGAAGCAGAAAGAATGCTTTTGGAGCTGGGGGTTCGCCGTTCCTCCTCCGGTTTTAGTCCCTTGGACCGAATCCTAGTTGATATTTTTAAAATAATCGAGGAACGTTATCGCAATAAGGGGGGGACCTCTGGGGTGTTGACCGGCTTTGCTGATCTTGATCGGCTTTGCTGTGGAATGCAGCCCGGAGATTTAGTTATAGTAGCCG
>JAAXTT010000203.1 GCA_013336365.1 Peptococcaceae bacterium | reverse complement strand
CAGTTACTGGTTAACAGGAAATAAGAACAGCTGTTAATCGAGCTAAGACTTTATTAGCTCATATTTTGGAGGTGTAAGGCGTGTATATCGGTCTTGATGTGGGGGGAACATTTACTGATGCGGTATTACTGGAAAAGGGTCAGGTAAAAGCCTGGACAAAGGTTCCCACCAGAGAAGATCTGATGACCTCTCTCCTGGATGCCTTTGATAATATTATGGCCGGAGTTCACGCGGACTTAATTGACAGAGTTGTTCTCAGTACCACAATGATTACAAATTTAATTGCTGAAAAAAAATATGATCCGATTGATTTGATTCTTATCCCCGGACCGGGATTGAATACGGATCACTTTAAATATAACAATCAAACCTATATTCTAAGTGGGGCTATTGATTATCGTGGTCGGGAAATTATTCCCCTTAGGGATATGGAAATTAATTATGTTCTAGCTCAATTGGAAAAAAAAGACAGCAAGAAAATCGCTGTTGTCGGAAAGTTTTCCTCTAGAAATAATAAACACGAGCTGGAGATATACAATAAAATATTGCAATTAAACAAGAATATCCAAGTTGAAATGGGTCACCTTGTTGCCGGTCAGCTTAATTTTCCAAGACGAGTAATGTCAACCCTCCTCAATTGTGCCAGCAGGGAAAAATATCAATCATTTGTGCAATCGGTGATGGATGCTCTGGACAGCAGAGGTATTTCTTGCCCTGTTTACATACTTAAAGCTGATGGAGGTACCATGCCTCTTCAATCATCACTTAATTTTCCGGTGGAAACAATTTTCAGTGGACCTGCTGCCAGTATTTTAGGGGTACAGGCCCTTATCCCGCCTGGGGAAACAGCTGTTGTGGTAGACATTGGGGGTACTACCTCTGATTTGGCTTTGATTCTCAGAGGGTTGCCCCTTCTTTCCTCGAAGGGTGCAAAAATTGATGGAAAACTTACTCATGTAAGAGCACTGGCTACTAAGTCAGTTCCTGTGGGAGGGGACAGTGTTGTTGAAAGAAATGGAGCTGAATTGAAGCTGTTGTCAGAAAGATCCGGTCCACCCTATTGTTTAGGGGGTCCAATGCCAACTCCCACTGATGCATTAAAGGTAATGGGCTTGACTAAGCTTGGTGACCCAAAATTGGCTGATGAGGCAATGAGAATTTTGGGGGAGCCTTTGGGTCTTCAGACATATGAGGTAGCTGTTAAAATTATTTCGCTTTTTACTAATACTATAAAAAATGAAATAAACAAGATATTTGTGAATTGGGAGCAGGAACCCACCTACAGGGTTTGGGAGGTAATCCAGAAAAAAAGTCTGCGTCCCGATACTGTTGTTGGTGTTGGGGGTGCTGCTTCAGGGCTGTTAACTCAAATAGCAGCCTCACTTGACTGTTTTCCGGTTATTCCACCCTACGCAAGGGTGGCCAATGCAATAGGTGCTGCTGTGGCTAGGCCGACTCTGCAAATCACCTTGAGAGCGGATACCGAGCAAAAAATATACAGTGTACAGGAGGAAGGCTTCCAAGGGATTATTGAAGAAAAATTATTTGATCTTGAGGATGCTCTTGACCTGGCACGTTTTTGGCTTAATAAAAGGGCGGAAAAATATGGTATAAGCGAGGATTTGGGTGAGGTTGAAATATTAAAGAAAGAGGTATTCAATATTATCCGGGATTGGGAAACTCGAGGCAAGCTTATTGACGTTGTTGTTCAGACAAAACGGGGAATTCTTCACTATATAGGAACGGAGGTTGGGTAAATGTCTGTAGGTCCGACTGGGGTAGTATTTTTCCCGGCTTTTGACTGGGCAATATCTCCTACTCATCCTGAGAGGGAAGAAAGACTGCTTTATACAAGAGATCAAATATTTGAAGAAGGTCTTTTGGATCTTCCCGAAATTATAGAGTATCCTCCTAAATTAGCCACAATACATGATATTGCCCGGGTTCATTTTTGCGTTCCCAGGGTTCAAAGTCAGGTAACTGAGGCCCATATGATTGCTGCAGGTGCAGCACTTTCTCTTGGTGACAGTATAATGGCCGGAGAAATTAGAAATGGCTTTGCTTTGGTGAGACCACCGGGGCATCATGCCATGAGGGTCGTTCATGGAAATAGAGGCTTTTGCAATATCAATAATGAAGCTGTTTTAGTGGAATATTTAAGAAAAACTTATGGAATAAAACGAATTGCAATTGTTGATTCGGATGTTCATCATGGTGACGGTACTCAGGATATATTTTATCATGATCCTAATGTGCTTTTTATATCCTTTCATCAGGACGGCAATACAATTTATCCCGGAACAGGCTTTATTAATGAATTAGGGGGTCCGGGAGCTTATGGAAGAACTATCAACATTCCTCTGCCTCCGGGAATGGCGGACAATACCTTTAATTATGTGGT
>JAAXTT010000085.1 GCA_013336365.1 Peptococcaceae bacterium | reverse complement strand
AGAGATGAAGGCTGATTTACAACTAGGAAGTATGGTTATTGTTAAAAATGGTATGTCTGAAGGTATTGATGCAGCACCGTTGATTAAACATCCCGGACGAGTATTTATTCCAGCTAGATATTTAGCCGAAGCATTTGGTTATAATGTTAAATGGCATGAAGACAAATACATGATTTTATGGCCAAAGGACCAGTTGGAACCAGATATTCTTGACATTGAAAAAAATATTTCTAAAGATGACTTGGCATTAGGAGCCAATGAAGAGAAAGAGTTTGTTATTCCTGCAGATACTGATTTAAATTTAGATATCTCAGAGGACTATGTAATAGTATTGATTAGGCTCTATTTGCCATTGGAACCCCAGTATAAGGACTTAAATGGATTTCTAGGTAGCAAATTTGATCAAAAGCTGGTTGATGAGGTAATTGATCATGTAAAGAAAAAGAAAAACTGGCGGGAAGACCTACCTTTAAAAAACTGGCAAGCCTTTCGATATTATTTGAGAGCATTAAGTCCTTCAGGGAATGATTGGATAGATATTAGAGTGATAAAGATATAAAAGCGAGGGCGTTTTTGATGAGCAAGTATTTAATACTAAGCATGATTATTATGATTTTAGGCTGTAATTTTTCAATGGCCTGGGCAGGTATTGTTGATGAGCGTAAGGAGGCCCTTATTGCGGCAAACAGGGAGATAGGATGGGAGTATTTTACTGATTTAAACAATAGTAATAGATCGCTGAAATGGATATTTAGCAAAAAACTTTCGAATATTATGATTGGAAAATCGAAGGGTTTTGGCTCACTGGTTTACGGGACACCCCATGGTGATATTAGGGATGGTGAAAATAGATACACAGGATACACTAAAAAAGATGAATATTGCAGTAATCCTGAATTTCCACATGATGCATGGCAAGGTGGCTATTTAGAGGATCGACATTGGCTCACATTACCTTGGAGGGTAGAAAGTCAGGAACGGGTTAAAAATGATTTTGATGGTGAAAAAAAATATCTTTCCAATATACAGATGGGGATAGCCCTCTATTACCCGGATATTTCAAGAGGTGGTAATTCAGTTTACTGGGATAACTGGCATAATTATGTAAATGTACTTATGCCTCCTACCCAGTTCACTTGGGGAATGGGGAGAATGTGGCATCAGGAAGCCGGTGGATCAAAATGGTACATCACTGTTCCTCTTGCCCCAGGGGCTGTAACTGTAAAACCAGATATGTCCACTATTCTTGAGGCAGACAGTTTCAAAGAGGTAAATCCGGGAGAAAAAATAACATCCAATGTAACTTATAGACTTAACTCAGAGCACAATAGAAGTGAAAAAATCCTTCTCAGGCTGGACCATATTGTAAATGACCAAAATTATACATTAGAACTAGAGCCTATTTATCCCTCAGATAAACTGGACACAAAGGGAATGATAACCTTCAATCCGGGCGAAGAAAAAACTTACAGATATACTTGTGTTGTTCAGGAGGCTGATACTAAAATAATCTCCAGAATAAATCCGGAAAATTCTGTAATCCAAGATAGTAATTGGACTAACAATAGGGATGAGGCATGGATATATCCTCAAATGGCAGATATAAGTGTAGATATCAATCAGGAATCAGATTATTGGGTGGAAAAAGGAAGTACTATACCTATTGATTATTGGCTTGTGATTTCAAGAAAAGATGATTTATTAGGTGAAATACCTGTGAGAGTAACAGTTTTTGACGAATTGGGTAAACATGAGAATGATATTTTTCTTTCCCAATTTCAGACAAAGAAGTTTCATTATAATTTTAATGGTGCTTCAGGAAAATATATTGTAGAAGCGCAGGCTTGGCCAATAAAAGGCAAGGATAAAAATCCGAAAGACAATATAAATAGGAAAACGGTGACAGTAGAAAGCATCAACTTCGATTCTGATGACAAGATAAAAACCGGCACAATTGATATGGGAACTTAATTACAAATGGGGAGGATTATAGTTTTTGCTGATAAAGTTAATAAAAAATTCTAAGGGTTCAATCTTGTTGGAGTTTTCAATATGCGGCACTTTATTTATTGCAATTATCCTAGGGATAACAATGATTGGATTATGGATTTATAATACCGCCCAAGTTAGCCAAGCAGCTAGATTGGCTGCATATAAGATGAGTATTACCAATAATCAGGCTTTTGCTAAGGAGGAGGCATTAAATTACATGGACAAGACCTTAGTTGCTTGCAATAGCCTAACTGTGGATTTAGGTAATTCAGAACAGGTAAGCTACAGCCGGGTAAAGGCATTAATGGATCCAATCTTTCCTGGGATACACAAGTTATTAATACCACAACAGGGCAGCTACGTGGAAGGAAGTATTAGAATTGAAAAGGAGGCAATATCTGTTCGTGAGGAAAGGTTTAGGTAATATTCTTAGGGAGAAAAAAGGATCCATATTTTTAGAGCTAACTATGAGTATTTCGATGCTTATGGTTATTTTTCTAGCGATTATTACCTTTGCCTTTTTATTTGCTGATTATTATGCGGTTCATAAAGTAGCTAGAGAAGGTGCAAAAGAGGCAAGTATAAGCAAAGACATAGTATTTGCTGAAAGGAGAGCAGAAGAATTTGCTCTCCTTTGGGGTCTTGATATAGCAGAAACAGAGATAAAATTTGTTACAAGAAACAGAGCGGTTACTTGCTATGTAACTTATTTGTCGAATCCTCTTTACAGGAATTTCCCCTCTCTGCTGGGGTCCAATTATTTGACTGTAATCAGATTTAAGTCTGATGCAACCTATGTTTGGTTTGATGGTTAGTTGGGAGGTTATAAGATATATATAAAGCTCTTGGCGGAAGAAAGGGGTAGCATTCTTCCTATGCTTGCTTCAGGAATTATTATGATTCTTTTGATAGCAGGAGTTGCTATTGATTACTCCCGATATGTTGCAGCAAGTGAAAAGCTTCTTACTGCAACAGAATCTGCAGCTATGGCAGGTGCTCTAACAGCAAAAAGATATGTGAAGCTTGAGGTCGACAAGGGAAAATATAGAGCTTGTTGCCCTTCTGAAGATGGAGGATGTAGTCCCTGTTGCAAAAGCTGTCAAAAGAAAATAATCATATCAGGAGCTGAAAGAGAATTATTAGAAAATAAGGGATATAAGAAATACTGTTGTTCTTGCGGATGTGGAAGGGTGAAAATTCTTGATCAATGGGTAGAGTATTCAAATGATGGATTTGATGCCCAAATAGAGGCGGAAAGATTTTTTAAGCTTAACACACCAAAGGAAATGACATGTTTCCAAGGAGGCAGTGCCGAAATTAGCAATATTGAGATTGTAAACAAAAGGAGTGATCCAAGATATCCTTCGGTTATTGTTGAGGCTAAAGGAAAAATAAAAACACTTATTATGGAAGCAATGAATGGAATTTTGTTCAACAGATTATCGAATTATTTAACAACTGAGAGATGTGTTCAGGGTGGGTCATTTTACTATGATATCCACGGCAGATGGCAACGGCCTCCTGAAGAAGGGTGTGAGTAGAAGTATTGATTGTTGCTGCTTTCCGGAGATATTTAGCAGGCTCTGCTTATATTTTTGCCGGACTTTATCTTATTGGCACAAAACCAACAGGGTATGTTGCATGGAGTGGAATCTTATTATGTATTATTACAGCAATTGTCTCCTTTACTAAGCATAAAGAATGGTCAATTATTGGAGGAGGAACTCTTGTTGCAGGGTCACTATTGTTACAATCCTTCTACTCCTATCGCTGTATTGATTGTATCAGAGCAGATATTTTTATTATGACAGGAATGATATTAGTTTTGTGCCTTCAAAGAACAACAGTAAAAAACATTCTGTTTTTTACTGTTGCAATGGTTTTGTTTTTTTTGGTTGGAAACATTGCGTATTATTTTGATTTTAAGAGCATAATAGGGTTTATGCCAACTGCTGGAGATATAGGTGTCAATATTAACAAAGAAATCCTGATGGATAATCAAATTAAGGTTTTTGATGACAAAGGCAAGGTCAAAAAAATAGATATAAGTATTAGGCCGATATTATTGTTTTCACCATTTTGTTTGTCGTGTATTAAAACAGTGGAGTTATTGGGTAGTGTAGATCCAAATGGAAGCAGAGCTTTTGTGGTACAAACACAAGGGGATTTGGAAGAAGGAAGATTGTTATTGAGAAAACATGGGTATAAAGGCCCAAGTTATTTATTGGCTGGTTATTGGTCTGATTCAGTTCCGGCCATGATTATGAGAAATCATAATAGCCGTTCTGCAATAATGACAAATAATTTGGGGATAATTAGCAAAATATTAATCAGTGACCAGTCCAATGGAAGGAATTAAGGTACTAGTGGAATGAAGAAAATAATATCACCCAGAAAGAACAGTAGCCTTTACATAGCTGGGGCATTGTCAATATTGGCAGGTTTATCAGTATTTTGGGCCTTGTATCAAATATATTTACCAATTAATGTTATTATTCCTGTCAAGGATATAAATGCCGGGAAGATTTTGGAAAAAAATGATTTAGGACAAATGACTATCTCTCGCAGGGATATGCCTTCGGATTCAATAACTGGAGAGAACGATGCTGTAGGAAAATATTGCAGAGATAATCTGTATTACAGGGAGCCAATATTAAAACGCAAGCTTGGCAATAATCCCAATGATTATAAGCAGTCGGCTCCGGAAAATATAGCAATTGACGAGACGTATTTGTCCTTTGAACCAAATGAGGCAAAGTGGCCGAGGGGACTTAAGGTGGGAGGCTTTGTAACAGTAATGGGTATTAGTGACTTTAAATCAGAAGTGTTGGCGGAACACGTCAGAATTCTGGAGATTGCTGATGGTCAGATGTTGGGACAGATAGACAGTTTAAAAAAAGCTGTTGGAGTAAGTAAAGAAGGGATTACCTTATTGCTGAAATGGCATCAGATTGAGGCTTTGTTAGGTAGTATCGGTAAATATAAAGAATTATGGATACTACCGGAGCATCCGAACAGGCAATAACTATTTGAAAATGGCTGAAATAAGGGAGGTGTGTGTTTTTTGGAAAGGGAGATTTATCTTGATAAAGAGGAAGAGTTGCCAAGGATTATTCAGGAAAGGGTTATAGAAAGATATCAATGCTTATTCATGGCAACAGATAGTGAGAGCATAAAGAATCAAGAGGAAGTGATTCGTCAGGAAGCAAGACAGGTTATTGGACGAAATGACAAAGAACTGGAAGACTTTATCCTGGATTATCTGCTTGGTTATAAAGAGTTAGGTCCTTTCTTCAGAGACCCAAAGGTATCAGATATTATGGTCAATGGTTTTGATCAGGTCTATATAGAAAGAGAAAACTGTACAATCAGAACAGATATAAAATTTTCTGATAATGATGAAGTAATGAGGATATTGCAGAATGCAGTTCAAAGGTCCGGGCGTAAAATAGACTATAGCAATCCTTTAGTAGACGTGCGTTTGCCGGATGGTTCAAGGTTGAATGCAATTATATTGCCTAATTGCCCATTTCCTTCCATTTCAATAAGAAAATTTAATCGCAATCATTTTACAATTAGAGAGCTGGAGACCCAAGGCTTTTTAAACTCTGAAATGGCAGTTTTTTTTGAGTATGCGGTAAAATCCGGTTGTAATATTGTCATTGCGGCCTCAACAGGAGCCGGCAAAACAACCTTTCTAAAAACATTATGTGATTTTATACCTAAAGAAGAAAGGATAATTACTATTGAGGATACCTATGAATTAAATATTGATGGTCATGTGGTTCCTCTTCAAAAATCTGAGCGAGTAAATATCTCTCAGTTGATGATTAATGCTTTGAGAATGTATCCTAAAAGAATAATTTTGGGCGAATTCAGAGGTTCGGAAACAGCAGAGCTGCTTCAAGCTATGGGTACTGGGCATATGGGCTCGATGACTACGGGACATGCTAATAATGGAAGGCAGGATTTGCTCCAGAGACTTGTTAGAGCAATGTTAAATACCGGGATGTCAGAGGATGAGTTGACTCGCCATATTGCCTGTTCAATTGATTTGACTGTCTTTATCAAAAAATATAAGGATGGTAATCGTTGTATAACTGAAGTCAATGAGATTATCGATGACAAGGGTAAACCAAAATTTGCCGAGATATTTCACTATGACCGGATTAACGAGAGGCATGATTGCCTGAATTCTCTTTCCTTAAATTTATTAAATAGGATGCAGGATGAATTGGGAAAAATTACACTCCCACCTATAAAAGCATTTTCTAAGCTAGATGTTTTGAAAGATGTGGTTATGTAGTGAAATCATTGAGCTATCCAATATTTTATTTAGTATTGCCTGCAGTTTTATCAGGATTAGCGTCGGCATCTTTCTATATATATA
>JAAXTT010000084.1 GCA_013336365.1 Peptococcaceae bacterium | reverse complement strand
ATTTCCTAGATATTTTGTCAATTTCATCTATATAAACAATACCCTTCTCTGCCTTCTCAACATCATAGTCCGCAGCCTGAATCAGCTTCAGAAGGATATTTTCAACATCCTCACCAACATAGCCTGCTTCCGTCAGAGAGGTTGCATCGGCAATAGCAAAGGGGACATTCAACAGCCGAGCCAGCGTCTGAGCCAGCAGGGTTTTACCACAGCCTGTTGGTCCCATCATCACAATATTACTCTTTTGCAGCTCTACATCATCAATCTTTCCACCTAGGTTTATTCTTTTATAATGATTATATACGGCAACTGCGAGAGATTTTTTAGCCTCATCCTGGCCTATTACATATTGGTCAAGTATGGCTTTTATTTCCTGTGGCTTTGGAATATCGCTTAAATCCAGACCCAAATCCTCGCTTAGTTCTTCCTCTATGATCTCATTGCACAATTCAATACATTCGTCGCATATATATACTCCAGGACCTGCAACCAATTTCTTAACCTGATCCTGCAGCTTGCCACAAAAAGAACATTTTAGTTGACCCTTTTCATTAAACAATATCCCACCTCTTTTCATTGACCATTATTTATTATAACTGCTTTCTTGGCTGGAAAACCTCATCGATTATCCCATACTGCTTTGCTTCAGCTGCAGACATAAAATAATCCCGGTCAGTATCCTGAGAAACCTTCTTCAGGGTCTGTCCTGTATGCTTGGAAAGCAGATTATTCAGCACTTCCTTCATCCGCAAGATTTCCTTGGCTTGAATATCTATATCAGTAGCCTGTCCCTGGGCTCCACCCATCGGCTGATGAATCATTATTCTTGAATTTGGAGTTGCAAATCTCTTGCCCTTGCTGCCCGCAGCAAGAAGGAATGCACCCATGCTGGCAGCCTGACCCATGCAGATCGTAGAAACAGGAGCTTTTACATATTGCATGGTATCATATATAGCCATACCAGAGGTTACCACACCTCCGGGAGAATTAATGTACATCTGAATGTCCTTCTCAGGATCCTCTGCCTCTAAAAATAGCATCTGGGCAATAACCAGATTGGCTACATGGTCATCGATAGGTCCCCCGATCAAAACAATTCTGTCCTTTAAAAGCCTTGAATATATATCATATGACCTTTCGCCACGACTGGTCTGTTCAACAACTATCGGAACTAAAGTTGACATTTTTTACCTCCGAGCAAATAATGGATTCTAGACAATAACTGCTTTTTCTCCAAGCACTTCAATTACTCTTTCCCTAAGCATATTAAGCTTCATCGCTTCTATCTGGTTTTGCGCTTCAATTACTTTTCTGATCATCTCAGGGTCTTGCTTCATCTCCACGCTCATACGAGTAATTTCCTCCATAAGCTCTTCCTCGCTGACCACCATGTTCTCTGCCTTGATAACAGCATCAAGGACAAGATTCTCTCTTACACTAACCTCAGCATCGGGACGAATTTTTTCCCTAAGCTCCTCTTCGGTGGAATTTGTATAGGAAAGATACTTTTCAAGGTCAAATCCTTGAGTAACCATCCTCTGGCCCATATTCTCAATCATCTCATCCACTCTGTTATCTATCATTTCCACCGGTATATCCACCTTGGCATTTTCAATAGCCTTGGCAAGGGCCTGGCTGCGGGAATTAGTTTTCTCTCTTGCCTCAGCAGCCTTTTCAAGATTTTCCTTAACATCCTTCTTTAACTCATCAAGAGTGTCAAATTCACTTATATCCTTGACAAACTCATCATCCAGAGCAGAAAGCTCCTTGCGCTTTAAAGATTTAACCTTGACGCTGAAAACCACAGGCTTGCCGGACAGCTCTTCATTTCCGTAATCCTCCGGGAAAGAAATATTAACATCCCTTTCCTCGCCAACAGCCATGCCCACGACTGACTCTTCAAAGCCGGGGATAAATGCCCCGGAGCCTATCTCTAGATTATAATCCTCAGCCTTGCCTCCATCAAAAGGCACTCCATCAATTTTGCCTTCAAAATCGATGACTGTCATGTCACCCTTTTCAACAATGCCCTCTTCTATGGTAATTAGCTTTGCGTGACGATTCTGCAAACGCTTAAGCTCATTTTCAACATCCTCATCTGTAACCTCTATATTTAATGCCTTGACCTCTATGTCAAAATACTGCCCCAGCTCAACCTCAGGCTTAACTACAACCATTGCCTTGAATATCAAGGCTTTTCCATCCTCAACCTGGACCAGTTCAACCTCTGGCTGAGCAACCGGCTCAATGCCTGTATCTTCAACTGCGTCTCCGTAAGCATCCGGAATAGCTATTTCGATTGCTTCATCATATACAGCTTCCTTGTTTATATAGCGTTCCATTACAACTCTCGGAGCCTTCCCTTTTCTAAATCCGGGTATGTTCACCTTTTTAGAAATTTTCTTAAAAGCCTGGTCAACAGCTTCAGAAAACTTCTCGGCTGCTACCTCAACCTCAAGTGATACCTTGTTATTCTCCAATTTTTCTACAGTTGCCTTCATTGCTACGATGATCCCCCTCGATACTTATCAATATATTTTAACCATTTTTGAACATACCACAAACATCATACTAATACTAGATTATAATATTTGCTTATTATAATCCATTAAGACCCACAAAACAATATAATCTAGTTTAAAAAATATTAGGCACTCTCGTTGACCCTTGCCAAACATTGTGTGATAATGGATAAGATGTTGTGGTAATAAACGAATAGGGGGTTACATATTAATGAGTCTGGAAGTCAAAGCACCCATGGTTGGTAAGCTGATATCTGTAGATGTAAGCATAGGTGACCAGGTAAATCAAAATGATCCTGTAGCAACTATCGAAGCAATGAAAATGTTTGTAAAAATATATTCTCCCGGAAATGGAAAGGTCAAAGAAATAAAGTCAGCAGTAGGAGAAACCATTACTCCGGAAAATGTAATAATGCTTTTAGAGTAGCCAAGTCTGCTAAATTTCACCAAACAATTAATGACCACCCAAATGGGTGGTCATTTTCGCTGTAGCTTAGAGCTAGTTTATTACTCCCGGTCCTTCCTCCAATAACTGGCTTACCGTAACCAGTTCATAGCCCATTTCCCTTAAGCCATCCAAAACCTTGGGCAATGCCTCGGGAGTCTGCAAACAGGTATCACTGGCATGCATCAGAATAATCGCCCCGGGATGCACCCTATCCAAAACTCTGGTAACAATATTATCAACTCCCGGATTTTTCCAATCCAGTGAATCATCACTCCATTGAATAACTCTATATCCCAGCTGATCAGCTACATCTAAAACCAAGTCATTATAAGCGCCATTGGGAACTCTGATCAGTCCTGGCTCAATGCCGGTTACCTTTTTAATTGAGGCATGGGCTTTTTCAATCTCTTCCTTTATAGTCTCCCCTGTTTCCTTATCCAGATCAATGTGCCTGTTACCATGAGATGCAATCTCATGGCCATCCTCAACTAACCGTTTGGGAAAGCTGGGATACCCCTCTACCCAGGGACCTGACAGAAAAAATGTCGATTTTACATTATATCTGTCCAAAATATCAATAACCGGACCCGGCACCTTCGTTCCCCAGCTTATATCAAAGGTCAAGGCAGCCACCTTTCGATTAGTTCTTACCTTATATACAGCTTGATTTTCCTCATTCTGCTCAGTTACCAAAACAGGGCTGGTACTTATTGGTGATTGTTCTTCCTTAACCAGCTCAGCCTTTGGGCCATCTGATGATGGTGACAAATCTACTGTTTCAACTTCGGAATCAGCTGATTTAGCAATCTCAGAGATTAAGCTTGGATTTGAGGCCTTCAAAACAGCAAAGGCTGCAACTCCCAGACCAATCAGAATCAACGCAGAAATCAAAAAATACTTAGTATTTTTATGATCCCGAAAAAATTTCTTCATTAGGTTGTCACCTCATCCAAAGAATTCACTAATTTAAAGGCTTATTGGAAGAATATCATTCAGCTGAAACAAATGCAACAATCCCCGGTAAATTACTTAAAATATCCCTATTCCTTGACTTAGCACCCTCATTAAGGCATAATAATATTTGCAACTGGGCGGGTAGTTCAGTGGGAGAACGTCTGCCTGACACGCAGAAGGTCGCTGGTTCGATACCAGTCCCGCCCACCAATAAAAAAGCCTTCCGGCGTTTTGGAAGGCTTTTTTCATAGCCCGTCCATTTGGGCAGTATTTTCTTGCCCCCCATAAAAATATTTTTATTTTTCTTGTAAAAAAAACTATATAATTATATTGTTCCAAGCTTACAAAACAATTATTGCATATGAGGTGAACTGATTTGAAAATACAAACTAAGTTTTTCTATGGACTCGTACTGCTCTTGGTCCTGCCCCAGCTTATAGGCTTATATTTAGTCTACAATAATGTTGTTGGAAGTGTGGAAAAATTCGAAGATGAACAAATCTTGGAAAGATATAATTCTGTAAACGAAATAGTCGATATTAAAAATCAACTCTTGGTTCCTACCTTGACTACAAATACAAACTGGTCCGATTTCAGAGATTCCATCTTGAGAAATGATATTCAATGGATAGACGAAAATATCAACTCTATACAAACCGTGGTTAAAGACATAGATTTTACTGTAACAACAGATTTACAAGGAAAAACATTATCCTCCATCAATCCCCCCGAGGAGTTTAAGACCACCTTAAACAATACCTCCTTTTTTAAAAATTTTGGCGAAGAGGCAACAATAACCGGTTTGTACCAGACATCAAAAGGGTTAACCCTTATAAGCGTCGGAAAGGTTTATGACAGTAATGGTGAAGGAAGTCCAAGCGGCCTATGTCTGTTCGGAAAAATCATAGAAACCTCTTGGCTTGAACAAATCAAAAAGGCGTCAAATGCTGAAATTGCCCTGGTTACAAGTAGTGGCTTATATACTACAACAAAAACTGACGACACCTTATTGCAAAGGGAATTTACTGATAAAGTTAATACAATAGGTTTTACAAAGTCTATTGAAGGAAAGCAAAAAAAACTAGGTGCCTATGGCTTACTAAATGATATAAGCGGACAACCTGTAGCCCTATTATATGTTGAGGCAAAGTCCGCAGCCAGCGTAAGCTTATCCTCCAATCTGAAAATCTATATTCTCTGCTTAGTTACCACAATTTTAATTACCATCGTGTTATTTGCAATCTACCTGCAAAAAACCGTTGTCAGGCCGATTAACAATATCTTTTATGAAGCAGATAAAATCTCCAAGGGTAATCTGACCGGAAATAAGGTCGAATTAAAAACTAACGATGAACTGGGGAAATTGGCCGGTGTATTTAACAGCGTTTTAGTTAATTTGAAAGAAATTGTAGCCTTGCTACAGGATAAATCCAATTTTGTAACAGATTATTCAAATGAGCTGTCAGCCAGTGCCGAAAATGTGACGGTCAGTGCATCAAAAACTACTTCAACTGTGGGACAAGTAAATGATAACTTAGACCAGGTATCTACTAATATCGCCCAGGTTGCCTCAGTTTTCCAACAAGCCTCCCAGTACGCTGAAGAAGGAACTCATGGAATAAATCGCATAACAGTTCAAATGGACTCTCTGCAGAGGGTTAATACTGAAAATGTGGAGGTTATTACAGAACTGAAAGACTCTGCCTCAAAGATTACCCAAATCGTTGACATAATCACTCAAATAGCAGATCAAACCAGTCTGTTGGCCTTAAATGCCGCCATTGAAGCAGCCAGAGCAGGTGAACAGGGACGGGGCTTTGCTATTGTTTCAGAGGAGGTAAGAAAACTGGCGGAGCAGTCTGCCGGTGCCACCAAAGAAATATATACCCTAGTAACCAATATCCAGACAGAATCAGAAAAAGCCGTGCAAAGTGCAAGTGGGGCTAAAAACCAAGTAGGGGAAGGCCTAAAGGTAATCAATGAGGTCGGACAGGTGTTTGCAAAAATCATTTCCATAGTTCAGAGCTTGGCCGGAGAAATTAATTCAGTTTCTTATGCGGCAAAGGAAGTGTCCTCTGCCATGCATGTCGTTTCTTCATCTGCTGAAGAGCAAACTGCCACCATGGAAGAGGTGTCCTCTACTATAAACAGTCTGGCCCAAATGGCAGAAGAGCTTAATCAAATTGCAAAGCGTTTCAAATTGGTTTAGACCTCCGGGGCAAGATATTAATAAGTTAAGAAAGGTTGATTTATTATGGTGTGCATGTCCAAAAGAGTTCGGGATATCATGAGATCTAACGTCTATACAATCAAGGAAGACCAGAAAATAAGTGACCTGCTTAATTTTTTCGTTGAAAATGATATAAGCGGCGCACCTGTAACCGGGAAAGACGATACCCTGACAGGGATAATTACCCCCATTGATGTCTTTGAACAGATCCACGAATACCCTTCTTATATAGATACCATGTAGGTCATGGCA
>JAAXTT010000083.1 GCA_013336365.1 Peptococcaceae bacterium | reverse complement strand
CTGATCTGCACCCCTGAAAACCTTGAGGAGCTTACCCTTGGCTTTCTTTTCAGCGATGGGATTCTAAAAGATTATCAAGATATAACCCGTATAAAAATAGTACCCCAGCAAGGCTTAATTTGGGTTTACACCAACAAACCACTTGTTGCTGCAAAAAATTTCCTGAAGAGATATATAACCACCTGCTGCGGAAAAGGACGGCCCTCATTTTATTTTGTTAATGATGCTGAGAGCACAATACCCTTGAAGGATGATAGCTTTACTTTATCCCCATCAAAAATCATAGAACACATTTGTGCCATGGAGGAACGGTCAGTTCTCTTTAAATCTACAGGAGGTGCTCATGGAGCCGCTCTTTGCGATAATAAGTCTCTGCTTGTTTTTTTCGAGGATATTGGTCGCCACAATGCAGTGGACAAAATTATCGGCCATTGTCTGCTGAAAAAAATTGATCTTTCCAGTAAGGCAATAACCCTGACAGGCAGAATATCCTCAGAGATATTAATTAAAATTGCCAAAATAGGAATTCCCATAATAATCTCCAGGTCAGCACCAACCAATCTTGCCCTCCGATTGGCCAACGAGTTGGGAGTTACCGTGGTGGGATTCGCCCGTGGGGAAAAATTCAATGTATACACCCATCCAGAAAGAATAGTTTAGCCTATCCTTACTAATAACAAAAATGCCATTGTCCTTGATAAGGAGTATTTTCATGGAAATTACAGGAATAATTCTCGCCGGCGGGAAAAGCACCCGAATGGGATGTGACAAAGCCTTTTTGGACCTAGGTGGTCTCCGGTTAATTGAAAAAGTCGCCAAGGTCCTTTCCTTAGTCTGCCGGGAGATAATAATTTCCGGTAATAGCCAGGACGAACAGCTTAATACCCTGGGTTATCCGGTAATAGAGGATATCCATGCCAATTGCGGCCCTCTGGCAGGCATATATACCTGCCTGTCTGCTGCTAAAACTCAATATAGCTTTGTAACCGCATGTGACATGCCATTTATTGAGGAAAATATCATTGCCAGAATAATCCGAGAAGCCAATGGCTTTGATGCTGCAGTAATGAAACACCGTGAATGCTTGGAACCCCTTTTTTCACTTTATAGCAAAAACTTCATTCCTGCAGCCGAAAAATCCATTATCACTGGCAATTACAGTGTTACGGCTACTCTAAAGCAGGTAAGATGGAAGCCGATTGTCTTCCATCCTCAAGAAATACCCTTTTTTGACAGAAAAATCATGAACATCAATAATCCCTATGACTATCATCTGGCTAAGAGGCTGGAGATTAAGTAAGGATAAAGATTTATTGGATTACAACAAATCAAAGGCTCAAGACTGTTTATCCTCCAGTGTCTTTATCTTGTCCAGCAAACCTTTCAAACCCAGTGCTTCCTCCCAGGAAGCCTCTTCAAAGCCCTCTCCCTTTTTAATTTGGGGAGTTTCCGGCTGTTCACAATACAGCAGCTCCATACCTAAACGACCCTTCAGACACAAGGGCCTTCCTGTCCCTGAAGTGCCGGCACTGACGCCTATAACCTTGTTATTTTTTTTATTAAGCTGGAAGGTGCAACCACTTTCACAAAAGCTGCAAACAACTGTCTCTTTCTTGATCTCCCAGACCCTTGCCTTTCCTGCCATTGGTTTTGACATCAAGGCACCTACCGGACATACACTGACACAGCGATTGCAATAAACACAATCTGAACCGCCCAGAGATGTGTCCATTGCAGGAGCCACCTTTGTAGCAAAACCCCGGTTAATAAAATCAATAACTGATCTCTCTCTAATCTGACTGCAGGTGCGAACACACTTGCCACATAAAATACATTTATTCATATCCCTGATAATATAAGGGTTATCCTCTTCAATTAGATAATTTGCTTTCTGTCCTGAAAAATCGACACCCTTAACTCCATAGCGGAAGCAATAATCCTGGAGACGACAGTCCCCTGTTTTATCACAGGTCAGACAATCCATAGGGTGATTTGCCAATATCAGCTCTAATATGGTTCTCCTTGCTTCCAAAACAGTTTCTGAATCAGTTAAAACCTCCATGCCCTCCACAGCTTCAGTTACACAGGAAGCCGCAAGGTTGCGCATACCTATTATTTCAACCACACAAATTCTGCAAGCCCCATAAACAGAAAGCTCAGGGTCATAACAGAACACCGGAATAAAATAACCTGCCATGCCTGCTGCCTTTTGAACTGTAGTGCCTTTTGGAACTGAAATCCTTTTATTATTTATGGTCAGATTAATCAGGTTAGCCACCATTTTACCCCCTTTGAATCAGGCAATGACAATAGAATCAAATTTACAAACTTCTTTACAACTGCCACATTTTATACATTTTGCAGGATCAATAACATGAGGTTGTTTTTTCTCACCACTAATGGCTTCTGCAGGACAAACTTTTATGCACATACCGCAACCTCTGCATTTTTCAGAAATAATCCGGTACTCAAGCAGTGCCTTGCATGCACCTGCCGGGCAATGCCTGTCACGAATGTGGGAAATATATTCATCCTTAAAAAATCTCATAGTCGATATTATTGGATTCGGACAGGTCTGCCCAAGTCCACAAAGAGACGTGCTCCGCACCACCCTTGCCAAACGCTCCAAGGTGTCTATATCCTCCATCTTACCCTGACCGTCACAAATCCTGGTCAGTATTTCCAGCATCCTTGTAGTTCCTTCCCGGCAGGGTGTACACTTGCCGCAGGATTCAGACTGGGTAAAGCTTAAAAAATAGCGGGCAACATCAACCATACAGGTAGTTTCATCCATAACCACCAAACCACCTGAACCCATCATAGCCCCAGCAGAGTTAAGAGAATCATAATCGACACTAAGATCAAGCATTTCCTCGGGAAGGCATCCTCCTGATGGACCACCTATCTGTACTGCCTTAAACTTTTTGCCATTCTTTATTCCCCCGCCAATACTAAAGATAATATCCCTCATGCTGATACCCATAGGGACCTCCACCAGACCGGTATTATTCACGTTGCCGGTTAGGGCAAATATCTTAGTCCCCTTACTATTTTCAGTTCCTATTGAAGAATACCAGGAACCGCCATTACGAATGATTTGTGGGATATTAGCAAAGGTTTCCACATTGTTAAGGCAGGTTGGCTTGCCCCACAATCCGCTTTGCGCCGGAAAAGGAGGTCTTACTCGCGGCATGCCACGATTTCCCTCTATTGAGGTTAGCAAGGCAGTTTCTTCTCCGCAGACAAATGCACCTGCACCCGCTTTTATTTTAATACTGAAATTAAAGCCACTGTCCATTATATTATTTCCCAATATTCCATATTTTTCTGCTTGTTCAATGGCAATTTTAAGTCGCTTAATAGCAAGAGGATATTCCGCCCGCACATAAATATATCCTTCGTCAGCCCCCACAGCATAGCCACAGATCATCATACCCTCAAGGACTGCATGAGGATCACCCTCCAACACACTACGGTCCATAAAGGCTCCCGGATCACCCTCATCGGCATTGCAAACTACATATTTTTTATCTCCCTGGGCCTGATGAACAAATCCCCATTTTAAGCCGGTAGGAAATCCTGCGCCGCCTCGACCTCTTAATCCCGAAAGCTTTACATCCTCTATAATCTGCTCAGGAGTCAGCTCAAAAACAGCCTTACTAACTCCTAAATAGCCCTTATTGGCAATATAATCAGAAATCTCCTCAGGGTTTATGTGCCCACAGTTATGTAGAACCAACCTTTTCTGCCGAGCATAAAAAGGTACCTGTTCATAGGTGGCAGCTCTCTCCCCGGTGATTGGGTCCTGATATAACAGATGTTCAGCCAGCTCACCACCAAGCAGATCCTTTTCGACAATTTCTGCCACATCCTCCTCTTGAACCTGGGTATAAAAGGTCTTCGAGGGCTCGATAATCATCAATGGTCCCTGCTCACAGAAACCATGACAGCCTGTAATTTTCACCCCAACACTATCACTGAGTCCCCGTGTCTCCAGCTCCTCACTAATCTTAGCCAATAGCCCTAGTGCCCCTGAGGATGCGCAACCGGTACCGGCACAAATTAATATCTCTCGCTTTTTGCTTTCCTGAGGGATTATTATTGAATTTATAAAATCCCGGCGTTTTCTACTACAAGTCTCATCTTGATGACACAAAGGTCCTTCCAGCCTGCAGGCAAGATAATCTCTGCATGGCTTTTCTGAAGTATGAAAGCATTTGCTGCAACATTTATCCATCAAATCTTTCATAAAGCGATACCCTCCTCCTATTCATACCTCTCAATAATTCCACCTGCTTTATCCGCAGTTAGGCGACCGTGAGTATCCTCATTGACCATCATCACCGGAGCAAGACCACATGCCCCAAGACAAGCCACTGTTTCCAAGGTGTAGCGAAGATCCTTGGTAGTCTCGTTTTTAGCCACCTGGATTTTTTTAGAAACTGCATCAAAAACCTTGGTAGCCCCTCTGACATGACAGGCAGTTCCCTGACAAACTCTGATTATATTTCTGCCTCTGGGTTTTAAATGGAATTGAGAATAAAAGGTAACAACTCCATAGGTTTTACTAAAGGGGATATTGAGCGTTCCAGAGATCTGCTGCATAGCTTCTTTAGGCAAATAACCGTATATTTCCTGGGCTTCCTGAAGCAAGGGAATTAATGCGCCCCTTGTCCCTTTATATTTTTTCAATAGTTCCTGAAAAGACTCCTGCAGCTCCAGTGATTTACTTTCCCCACAGTTGCATGACATTGAAAAATACCTCCTTCTTGATGTAAGGAATATATCCAATACCTATAATTCCCTGCTGTTCCCAATAATTCTTTTTTCTGTGACTATAAAATGAACCGGCACATCGTGTTCAGCCGGAAAAATATTATCAACTATCTGCATATCAAAAGATACAGCAACAAACATGGCCTCTGATTTTGTTCTCAGCAAAAAGCGATCATAAAAGCCTGCGCCATAGCCTAGCCTATTTCCTCTAATATCAAAAGAAACCCCAGGAACTATAATCAGGTCAAGCTCCCGTGGATCAACCGGCCTAACTCTGTCAGGCTTTGGCTCAGAAATTCCCCATACTCCGGGAGCAAGATCATCTGCATAATCAATTATCCTCGAAGGGGTAAGCCTTCTTTCCTTTATATCAGTTATTGGAACTGAAACTATTTTCCCATCATCAAGTGCCCTGTTGATTAATCCTTCTGTTTTAACTTCATTTTTGAAATCAATATAAACCATTAACGATTTGGCACCTTTGTATGTTTGAGAATTCAGAATTTTATCAAAAATAAGCTCGCTCTTTTCTTCTATAAGAGGAGGAGATAAGTTGTATCTTAATGTTAAAATGCGTTTTCTTATTTCCTCTCTATTAATGCACAAATATATTCCCTCCCACAAGTACATTAACACTTCTTGTTGCCTAATGTTTTATCTTCGACAGAAAAGGCAATTCTTCATCTATAACCAATATAGGGCGGGTAATTACCCACCCTATATCAATATACCAAAATATTATTTACAGATCATAGACCTCAGAGCCCTTTAAAACCTTTATCCCATTTTTCTCCAAGGCATTAACTGCATTGTCAATCTGTTCTACCCTAAAAACCACTAAGGCTGCCTGAGATGATCTTGTAAGGAAAGCATAGATATATTCAACATTAATTCCTGCATCTCTCAAAACCTCCATAGGACCGGCCAGGCCTCCCGGAACATCGGGTATTTCCACAGCTATAACATCAGTCACATTAACTGAACAACCTGATTCCTTAAGCACCCTATAGGCAGTATCAGGATCATTGACTATAAGCCGGAGTATCCCGAAATCAGTAGTATCGGCAATAGATAAAGCCCTTGTATTAATGCCTTGGTCTGCTAAAACACGTGAAACCTTTGCTAAACGACCGGACTTGTTTTCCAAAAAAACTGAAATCTGCTTAATCCTCACAATCAGCCCCCCTTAAATATCCCGACGATCAATTATTCTTTGCGCTTTCCCTTGGCTTCTTGGAATAGTCATTGGCTCAACCAGCTTAATCCTGGCGGTTATTCCCAAAACACTGGCAACACGATGCTTGAGTCTATACTCAACATCCTCCAGTTGACTTACCTTGTCACTAAACCATTGTTCAGAAAGCTCTACCCATATTTCCAAATTGTCCAAATTGCCTTTTCTGTCAACCACCAGCAAGTAATGTGGCTCTGTTTCCCCAAATTCAAGCAAAACACTTTCAACCTGAGAGGGGAAAACGTTAACACCCCGGATTATCAGCATATCATCAGTACGACCGGTAACTCTTTTCATTCGCACATGACTGCGACCACAGGCACATGGCTCATCTGTAAGAACAGTAATATCTCTTGTGCGATAGCGAATTATGGGGAATGCTTCTTTCGTCAATGAGGTTATTA
>JAAXTT010000202.1 GCA_013336365.1 Peptococcaceae bacterium | reverse complement strand
CCTCTATTAAAAAGCTAAAGGGCATCGGCAATATTGACCGACACCCCCATGAAAACCAGTTTTAAAACCTCAAAATAGCTCCTAAGCACAAGGGTGGCTTAAATATAAAACATCCACCCCGATAGGTCTATTCCTTGAAAACTCTCAATAAAAGAGTCCAACCGAAAACAATATTTTGTTTTTGTCATTATAAACCGAGATCTGCTAAAAATCAATCATCTCGTTTATGCTATCTTAAAGGGGTCTCCACAAACTGAGGACCGGATAATTTCCAGATCAACTCCTTTGAGGGTGCACCACTCCCTTAAATATTCTGCCAAAGGCTCAATTACCACCTGTTCTGTCCAGTAATGACCGGGGTCAATAAAGCTTATTCCGGCAGCCAGCATGTCCTTGGCTGTATGATAGGAAATGTCTCCGGTTATAAAAACCTCTGCGCCTCCGGACAAGGCCAAGGGCCAAAAATCACTGCCTGATCCCCCGCACAGCGCAACCCGGCTGACAGCACTACCCTCAAGACCACCATACCTTACTGCCTTAACTCCAAAAGCCTCTTTTACCTTGCTGACCAAATCAATCAGACTGACCTCTTTATTTAGCAATCCCAGTCTTCCCAAGCCATTTTTTGAGTTTGCATTCTCTAGGGAATAAAGGTCATGGGCTATTTCTTCATAAGGGTGCGCCTCCTCCATTGCCTTAAGAACTTTGCTGACAAGTCTAGCCGGAATTATTGTTTCCAGCTTTGCTTCTTCAGCCCTCTCCAATACACCCATCTTGCCCAGATAAGGCTTTGCTCCCTTCTTAGGCATGTAAGTCCCAAGGCCATTTACACTAAAGGAACAATGACTGTAATTACCGATAAATCCTGCTCCTGCCAACGAAAGTGCTGCTCTGAGGGAATCTAGGTGGTCTAAAGGAACAAAGACTGCCAGCTTATAATATTTCTCCCCGGCAGGCTTTAATACTTGGATTTCAGACAACCCAAGCAGGTCCGCCAAAACTCCGTTGACACCCTTGCCGGCAATATCTAAATTGGTATGTGCTGCATAGACCGTTATTCCCGACTTGATAATCCTGGTCAGCAGTCTACCCTGATAGCTGTCCTCCCTTATCTGTCTAATCCCCTTGAGGATCATCGGATGATGGGTTACAACCAAGGTAGCCTGTAAATCAAGTGCCTCCTCCAGAACCCTTTCATCCATGTCAAGGGCAATCAGAACCCTGCTGACTCTGCCTGCAGGATTGCCTACCTGAAGACCGGAATTGTCCCAGTCTTCAGCCAAACTCAAGGGTGCCAGTTCCTCAATGCAATTAAAAATCAGCTGATTGTCCGGCTGCATTTATCAATAACCTCCCTAAGCCTCTCCAGAGTTTTTTTCACATCAACCTCTTTGTGGATGGAATCCTTGGATCTGCTCTTTGATAAACCCCTCAATATCTTTTTATATTCCCTGGCTCTCTTTTCAAGATATTCCAATAATATCGGACTGTTTTTTTTAATTAAAAGAGGCCCGATTTCCAAGGAAAAATCATCAGTGCATTCCTCTTCACCGGGTACTGCTTTTATGACTATGTAAAATTTGCCCTCTTCCTTGATTAATTCTTCTTCAATTAGCTTCCAGCTATTTTTGCTAAGCCAAGTCCTTAAAATAGCCGGGTCAGTCATGGGCTGCAACAGCAGGGTCTCTGTTTGGTCCAAAACCTCTTTACCCCGTTCCAGAATCCCTGATATAGTTATGCCACCCATTCCTGCAATAATGATTACATTAACCTCTCCGGGAGCAAGAACCTCCAGCCCATCTCCCTTGCGGACCTGGATTTGAGTCTGAACATCAGCAAGCCTTATCTGGAGCAGAGCGCCCTGATAGGTTTTTTCAGTAACATCAGATGCTATAATATGAGATGCTATTCCCCTTTTCAACAGACTCAAGGGGAGCATTCCATGATCGGTTCCGATATCTGCCACCCTGGATCCTTGAGGAACCAAATTAGCTATTGTCCCAAGCCTCAATGAGAGGTCCAAAATAATCCTCCCCAAAAATATCCTCTGGAAAACCACTGATTTACCTCAGTTAATACCAAGTAAAACAAATAAATCTTTCAGTGTCAATTTAATTATTATAAAAGGTTATTGAGAATCAACCTAGAATCTAAAGCTTAAAAAGACTGTAAATAGAGGTGTTTATTTAAATGGCTCGACTTCTGTTAATGCCCCTGGCCCTGCTTATTTTGTCCCTGGTAATTTTTCTGGTAATTCGGTTGATAACTATGCTGAGCTTGAGCAACAGCAAGAATATTGAATTATTTGACAGAAAGGAAAGCTCCGGCACCCTTGATCAGCTCACAGCCGAGTTGCTGAATTCCTTGTCTGACCTTAAGAGCATCCAGTTTGAATCGGTTGCCAAGATAAACTATAAAAAAATCACTGCCTT
>JAAXTT010000201.1 GCA_013336365.1 Peptococcaceae bacterium | reverse complement strand
CGAGATCACTCCACTGTAATTCATGCCTATGATCGAATAGCCAATGAAATTCAACTTGATCCGGAATTGGAAAAGACGATTTCAGAGTTAATCAACAAGCTGAAAAATAATTGATTTGTATTTTGTGATTTTTGTTGATAATTTTTTGACTGCGTTAATTTTGTCAACAGGACAAAATTAAAAAACCTATACATATGAGCCTATACTATAACTACCTTAACGCTTGCCTAAACGGGATTTTTCTGATGATCCACATATCCACAGGGACTATTACTACTTCTACCTAAAATCTAATACTAAATATATAAGGAATGATTTTAAATTTATGAAATTTATAATTAGCAAAGAAAATCTTCAATATGCACTTCAAAATGTCCAGCGTGCGATATCTGTGAGAAGTCCTATGCCTTTGCTGACCGGAATATTATTTGAGTGTAGCCAGGGATTTCTAAAACTTACAGCTACAGATATGGAGCTGTCCATAATCAGCTCTGTCCCGGTAGAAATGGAAAAAGAGGGCAGTATCGTTATTCCGGCAAAATACATTATTGAATTTTCAAAAAAACTTCCTGACATTCCTATACAGTTTGAAGCTATAGGAGAAGGAAAAATGGTAACTATCAGATATGGTCAGTCAGAGTTTAATATTAACGGTTACAGCTCTGATGAATATCCCCGGATAAATATAGTGGAGAAGGGTTATGGTTTTTCTATTTCCTCTGAAAAATTAAAGGATATTATCAGGAAAATTATTTATGCCTGTTCAAATGATGACTCCAGGCCTATTTTTACCGGAGTTTTATTAGAAATTAATGGAATTGAAGCAGCTATGGTTGCCACTGATACTTTTAGATTAGCCATAAAAAAATTCAAGGTTGAAAATCCCTCCCCGGAAAAATTAAATTATATTATCCCGGGTAAAGCATTGAATGAAATAGTCAGGATTATGGGAGCAAAAGAAAATATAAATGTTTTCTTTTGTCAAAACCAGGCAGTGTTCGAGGCTGAGGACAAAATGATTATTACTCTGATGATTCCGGGAAAATTCCCCTCTTATCAGCAGGTTATTCCGGAAAAATTTAATTGTTTGATTAAGACCTCCATCAAGCAGCTGATGGAGTCAGCTGATAGAGCATCACTTTTGGCCGGAGAAAAAAATTCACTGATAATGTTTAATGCCGGACATGATAGCATATTGATAAATGTAAGATCAGAAAGCGGTTGGATAAGAGAGGATGTTCCGGCCAAGGTTGAAGGTGATAGTTATGAAATACTTTTTAATGTCAGATATCTTTGGGAAGCAATAAAGGCTCATGATGAGGAAGAAATTTTAATCAAACTGACCGGAGCGTATACACCGGCACTATTGTCAGCTCCGGAGGATGATAATTATATTTCGATTATTGTACCGGCAAGAACTAGGGAGTGATTTTTTGAACGAGGTAACAGAGATAGTTGTAAAAGGGGAGATAAGGCTGGATAAATTTTTAAAATGGTCGGGAGCAGTTTCAACCGGAGGCCAGGGAAAAATATTAATCCAATCAGGTATGGTGGGCGTTAACGAGGAAATTATAAAAAGCAGGGGAAAAATATTAAAAAACAATGATATAGTAAGTGTTAGGGATATAGGAAATTTTATTGTATCAAGTCAGTAACACCTTTTAACCAGACACTGAAATAGGAGATAAGCAATGATTGTAAAACGATTGGTACTGAAAAATTTCAGAAATTATTCAGACCTGTCGTGGCAGCCGGGATCCGGAATAAATATTATTTCTGGAAATAATGCCCAGGGAAAAACCAACATTTTGGAGGCCTTGTATTACTCTGCCAATGGAAGATCCTTCAGAACCAGTAGAGATAAAGAAATAATTGGCTGGAATGGTGAGGATAGCTACGTCTCTACCCAATTTGAAGGAAAAAAATCCTCTTTTGAGATATCCTCTTATATAAAAAATGAACATCAATCCAGTTTCAGCATCAATGGACAGAAGGAAAGAAAAAACAAAATATTCAAGCCGGGATTTGCAGTGGTTTTTACTCCTGCCGATTTGGATTTGATTGCCGGATCTCCCTCCGGTAGAAGAAAATGGCTTGATTATGAATTAGGATCTTTCAAGATTGATTATCTCCATAACCTAAGCAATTATGAGAAGGTTGTAAACCAAAGAAACAATCTTTTTAAAAACAGAGATAGAAGGTTGAATATTTCGGATTTGATTGGATCATGGGATGAACAGCTTTTTTTTTATGGAGTAAATTTAATAACAGAAAGAATAAAATTACTGAGAGAGCTTTTTCCGTATCTAAGGGAGGTTGTTTCAATTCTTACCGATGGTAGGGAGGAAATAACCTTTAATTATTTGTCGAGCCTCCCTTTGGATAAGGGAATGGATAAAAAAGGTATTTTAAAACTCTATAAAGAAATAGTCGA
>JAAXTT010000200.1 GCA_013336365.1 Peptococcaceae bacterium | reverse complement strand
CGCTAGGTTTTCAGAAACTGTATTTAAAAGCTTGTATAGGACCAAAGGCAGCAATAGATAGATAACCATCATTATTAAATCACTTACAAAACCCAAGCGAAATAATAATTCATTTGCCATAATATTATTCGCTGTTGCTTCAATGTCGCCGTTAATAAATAATTTCGACCGGACAATTTGTGCGATAGGACCGAAGATAAACATTAATAGCCATAATAATCCCGCTAATCTTGCAGTTTTATTGTTTATACCCATGCTCTTCTTCCTTTCCAGGAAACATTTACTAAGACCAGGATTACTAAATCAGAATAACCTGGACATTATTAATAGCTTTTATTGAATGCTGACTGTACGAGTATTATTATCCCAAATCACATCAGCTCCCAATGCTTCACTTACAAACCTTACAGGAACCATTGTACGACCATTTATTATTTTTGCCGGAACATCCATAATTATTTGCGCATCATTTTGGGAAGCCTGCTTTTGGCCCGGCTGTAGACGTATAGTCACCCCAGACTTAGTTGCTGAAATTGTTTGAGTGGCTTCATCCCAGCTCACAGCAGCTCCCAGTGCTTCGAAAATTACTCTGAGGGGAACCAATACCCGTCCGAGTTCCATGACTGGAGGAACATCAAAATTCAATAGCTTGCCATTCAACTCAACATTTACCAAATTTGTCGGAGCTACAGGAGTTGCAGGGATAACCCCTTGGAAACTGCTTTCGTTCAAAATTGCAAGTACCTGCGTTTTAATGAAGCTGTGCATTTCATCATTTATTGCAGCAGACTGCTCAGCCCATACACTTTCATTAGAAGCCATGATACGATTCTCGAATATCAGGATTTGAGAAGATGCAGAATCATCAATCATTCTTTCAACCTCCTGGCGAATACCCAATTGATCTACCTGTGGAGGAAGCAATGATTTACTGTATGTGACAGCGAAATCCGTGCAGTACTGATTCATGGTTGTGACTGTCTCCCTGATACTGGCAATAATTTCACCCTTTATTGCTGATAATACCTGTTTATCAATTTCAAGGGAAACAGCGTCAAAAAGTGATTCTGATATCTGTGGACGTATTTTTGCTTCAAACTGAGGTCGCATCTGTATTAACAGAGCCTTTTGGTCTGCTGGCAGTCCAGATGCCATATCATCAATCATCTTATTTATTTCATTGTCTAAAGCTTTCTTGGTGACCGGCACAGTCTCTTTTAGCTTAGCCAGAACCAAAGCCTGTGTCTCCGGGATAACCTCCTTCATGGCCTCTTGGGCTATAACTTCGATCTTGGGTTGTACCGTCAACATGTTCTTAGTTTGCTCAATATTTGCCCGATCGACTGCATCCTTCTGAATTCTCGGAATTGCTGCAGTAATGGCAGCACTTATTGCCGAGCTCGGATCGGACTGAGGCCCTGCGGATATCATTGCACCAGACACAATACTCATGATTTGCTGAGCAACAATCCGGGCTTGTTCTTCAACATGGGTTTTTAAAGAAGGTTGAATCTCGTTAATATTCAGGGCTTCAATCCGGGGAGCAATTTCTTTGTTCTTTGCAACTGCCAATGCAGTCATTTGTGGAATAAGTGGAACAACTGCATCTGTCATATCGTTGCTAATTATTTCGAAAATATTGGCTGTCCCAATATCAATCTTACTTTGAATCTCATCCTGAGCACTTGGCTCAATACCTTCCGGCATAATATAGTCAGATTCGGCAGATGCAAAGATTCCTGCTGTCGGCATAGTCAAAACTCCGGCAATCAGAACAATGGCCATTACCTTTCTCAATCTCTTTGCTATCACAGTCATAAATACAGCCTCCTTGTTTATTACAGCCCTTGGGGATCCTCTAATAAATAATTAGTGGATTATTTATTATCCTCTCTTATCATCTCCACAAATTTCCTTGCTAAATCCGGGTCAAATTGCGTACCTGAACAATACAATATTTGTTCTAAAGCATCTTCTTGACTTAAGGCTTTTCTATATGGCCTATCCCTAGTCATGGCATCATATGCATCCATAATCGAAATTACCCTGGCTGGAATAACAATCTCTTCCGCCTTTAAGCCATTGGGATAGCCCATACCATCCCAGCGTTCATGGTGCTGGAGTATCATCTCAGCCAGTTCTGACATCTCGGTGTTGCTGCTCAATATTCTATAGCCAATTTCCGGATGACGCTGAATTTCTGCCCACTCAATCTCAGATAATTTTCCTTTTTTCTCAAGTAATTCATCTGAGATTAAAATTTTCCCGATATCATGAAGCAACCCTGCTACCCTTATTTTATCTATCTTGTAATCCGGCAATGATATTGCTTGTGCAAACCTTTGTCCCAGTTCACTGACCCGCTTTGAATGAGCTTCTTCCCTATGGTTTTTTTCATATAATGTTTTAATAATTGTATTTATAGTAGCACTTCG
>JAAXTT010000017.1 GCA_013336365.1 Peptococcaceae bacterium | reverse complement strand
AAAATGTGTGATGCCTGGCTGTTCTGCCAACTGATTCAATATCAGGAGTACGAATGCACTTCTGACAGGTAGTAATTCTTGTAGAAGGTGGGGTCGCCGCACCGGTATAATACTGCTTTAAAGGTACCATTCCTGCCGCAGTCCACAAAATACTCGGATCTGTACCGGGAATAAGCGACGCACTTGCCAATATTTTGTGCCCTTTATCCTCAAAAAACTTTAAATAACTGTCCCTAATTTGCTTGCCAGTTACAATTTTCTCTCTCAATTAATTCACTCCAGACATTAGACTTCGAATATATTTTTTCTTATATAATGCGGTATAATTATACAAATCCCTACACTTTGTGTCAAGAATTCCTAAATTTAGGTCTATACTACAAATTATTGCTGATTATTGACCTATGCTGATTTACCTGACAATTCACAAAAATAAAATAAACAATGGCTGCTATTCATTGTTTATTTTATCCGGAGGATTTTGTTCTAGTGATGGTGACTGAATTGATTCTGTTTCCTCTTCTATTTCTCCGGGCTCATCAAACGAATAGTCTCCGGATTCTTCCTCAACCTCGTTTTCATCCACATCAGCTTCCGGAAATTTTTCCTTTTGTGATTTTCTTATTATATCAAGCTTGTTGTTTTTTATCCGATCCCGTTCATAGCCCATAACATATTTAACAACTTTATCTTCCTGACTTCTTGGCATTTTATTAAAGTTAACAGCCACTTCATAGATATCTTCATTTGCTTCAGCTGTTTCTTCAGCTTCTTGATTTGGAACTTTTACTGCTCTAATCACCTTTGAAGGGATAACTAAGGGGTCATCTTCACCGATTTCCAAATTGATATTTATCAAATCCTCCGGGTTAAGGACTGCCTCTGTTCTAAAGCAAAGCCCTCCTCCGCTAATGTTAATTACCTCAGAGCAATAACGTATCTCCTTACCCTTAACCTCAACAATCGGAGACCAAACAATATCTATTTTTACCGGAGTTCTGAAAAACTTCCTTTGTGCACTGGATTTCTCAAGCTTAAAACCGGAAAACCGCCTTTCGGCCAATCGTTCTTCCTCTTTTTTCAAAACATACCGAAAAACAAATACTCCCACAGTAATAAAAAAGAGCAATATAAATAGATTAATAATATTGCTTGGACTGGAAATTTCATCATTGAATGCTTTATTCATACTATCCTTGAAACTGTCAAATTCAACTGCATAAGCTGGGGAAACAAAACTAAACCGCTCAGACATTGTTTAAAAATTCTCCCATCAAATGACTCTTAGTTTCTTGTAATAGTTTAAATCATCTCGGGTATTACAGACTAAATTTTATTTCTCCAAGTTCTTGAGCAATCCTGGCACTTTACAGTCCTGATATTTCTATTCATAAAAAACAGGAGCATTAGAGAAGAAATATAGATTATCAGAGCAGGAACCAGGGCATCAAACAGGTCAATCTTTGCATACCAAGAAATGGCAAACAATCCACCAAAAGCAAGGAAAAAAAATAACACTGTTTTCAAATCAACCAATTTATTCTCTTTTACTAAAATATTGGTCGAATCACAATCCGGACATCTGAGCACTAATACTCTCCCCCTTTTAAGTTATATATTTCGCTACAGCCAAAATATATCCTGCTTATGCCTCTTGGTAATTTATAATACTAAAAGAGCAAAAATTTTATCTACACCCTGCTGACAATGGTTCCTCCACCAAGCAACAAATTATCCCGATAAAAAACAACCCCTTGTCCGGGAGTGATTGCCCTCTGAAAACAATCGAAAACCAATTCTATTTTCCCATCATCCAGTGGATAAATAGTTGCCGGTTCAGGTTTTCCGTTATATCTGATTTGAGCACCGACTGTCAATGGGCTCAAAAGCTTGTCAAAAGCTACATAATTAACATCAGTAGCAATTAATCCCCCAACAAGAAGGTCCTCGTCCCTGCCTAAAATTACAGCATTATTTTCTAAATCGATATCTATGACATAAAGTCGATATCCCGCGGCAATACCCAAACCTCTGCGCTGTCCTATAGTGTAAAAAGGGATCCCCCGATGAGTGCCGATCACCTCGCCATTTTTATCTAAGAATGGGCCGGGAATAATTCTATCACCAACTCGGTCTAGGATAAAAGAAGGATAATCATCATCAGGAACAAAACATATTTCCTGACTCTCCGCCTTTTCAGCTGTTGGCAATCCCATATCCACAGCCAGCCTTCTTACCTGCTCCTTGGTATAGTCACCCAGAGGCATAAGGGTTCGTGAGATTTGCTCCTGAGTCATTCCATATAGGACATATGTCTGGTCCTTTCTGCTGTCCTCACCTCTTCTGATCATATGTCTGTTGGTATTTTTGTCCCAAAAAAGCCTAGCATAGTGCCCTGTTGCTAAATAATCAGCACCCAAAGCCAATGACTTTCTCAATAGTGCCTCAAACTTAACCTCCTGATTACAGGCAATACAGGGATTTGGAGTTCTCCCCTGCAAATATTCATAAATAAAATAATCAACAACCTTTTCTTTAAAAAGGTCCCTGAAATTCATTACGTAATATGGAATATCCAACATATTTGCAACTTTTCTGGCATCCTCAACCGCAGAAAGGGAACAGCAGCCAGCTTGTTCCCCTCCCTCATAAACCGCACCAGAATCCCACAGCTGCATTGTTACCCCAATAACCTCATATCCCTGTTTTATCAACAAAGCAGCTGTTACAGAGCTGTCAACCCCTCCACTCATAGCTACAACAACTTTTTTCTTCAATATGCTCACCTGGAAATCATTATATTTTTTATGAATTATCAAGATTTATTGTTGCTTTTACTTCTATAATCCTCTATAGCCGCTTGAACGGCATCTGCTGCAAGATTTGAGCAATGCATTTTTTTGGGAGGCAGCCCATCAAGAGCCGCAGCTACCTGCTTGTTGCTGATACTTAAAGCCTCATCAAGAGTTTTACCCTTTACCATTTCTGTAATAATGCTACTGGTAGCTATTGCAGCTCCGCAACCAAAGGTCTTAAACTTTATATCCTCAATAATATCCGCATTGACCTTGATATAAATCTTCATAATGTCACCACAGGTGGGGTTTCCTACTTGACCCACGCCATCGGCATCAATAATTTCTCCAACATTTCTAGGGTTTTCAAAATGATCCATAACTTTTTCACTGTACATTTTCATACCCTCCATTCTATCATAAATCCTTGGGCTAGGCTAAGTTATTGCAAGAACCGCTTTCTTTACAGGACACGCAGTCAGAGCTCTGACTAAATTCATTATCGGGATCTAAAGGTGACATAGCTCTTAGCCTGTCAACTATCACAGATAGTTCCTTGATAAAATACTCAATGTCCTGATTGTTGTTGCCAATACCCAAGGTGATTCTTAATGACCCATGAGCAATCTCATGGGATATACCCATTGCCAACAAAACGTGTGACGGTTCTAATGAGCCTGAGGTACAGGCAGAGCCACTGGAAGCAGCAATCCCCTTCATGTCAAGGCTAAGTAGCATAGATTCTCCTTCGATGAAACGGAAGGTAAAGCTGGCATGATTGGGTAAACGCTGAACCGGGTGTCCTGTAAGCTCTACCTGATCTATCTTTTCCAGTACGTCTTTTATCAGTTTATCTCTCAAGACCTTTAAATAATTGTTATCTTTTTCAAGGTTTGCTGCTGCCAGCTCCGAAGCCAGCCCTAATGCCAATATGCCCGGGACATTTTCTGTGCCTGCCCGCTTCAACCCCTCCTGACCTCCACCATGAAAAAGACTTTGCTTCCACTTTGTGCCCCTTCTCACATACAAGGCACCAATACCCTTGGGACCATGAATTTTATGTCCGGATATTGTTAATAAATCAACCCCCAGCTTGTTTACATCTACCGGGATTTTGCCGAAGCTTTGGACAGCATCAGTATGAAACAAAACACCTTTGGAACGGGCAATAACTCCAATCTCTTCAATGGGCATTATAGTCCCCACTTCGTTATTTGCATGCATTATAGTAATCAGTATGGTCTTGTCTGTAATAGCAGCCGATACATCTTCAGCTCTGACTGCTCCATACTTGTCAACCGGCAGAATAGTTACAGTGAATCCCTGTTTTCCTAAAGCCTTTACTGTATTTAAAACAGCGTGATGCTCAACTGCCGTTGTTATTATATGGTTGCCTTTGTTTTTATTAGCCATTGCCACTCCATGAATAGCCATATTATCAGCCTCAGTGCCTCCACTGGTAAATATAATTTCCTTGGCATTAGCTCCAATTGACTTAGCAACCTTTTCCCTCGCCTCATCTATACCTTTGCGAACCTTTCTGCCAAACCAATGAAGACTTGTGGGGTTGCCAAAATTATCCTCTGTTAAATACTTATACATTATCTCTGCTACCTCCGATCTTACAGGAGTTGTAGCGCTGTGATCAAGATAAATTCTTTTCATTTTATAACCTCCTTGTTGTTATCCAGAAAGCAAATATTCAAGTATAATATAGCTACCAATATACCATACCATTTAACTTGGGATTGTCCTTAAAAAAATAGTACCACACGGATATATCTCAAGTCAATAATTAATTCCTAGTAATTTGATATGGTATGCTCCTAAATTATTTTTTTCCTTGTTCCTTGTTTATAAAATCCGCTCTATCCTTTTCTTCTCCGGCTGCAGAAGGACGGAAAAATATCCTGTCGATAAGGTTGTCTGGAAGATATTGCTGATTAACGTGTCCTCCGGGATAATTATGAGGATACAGATAATCCTGGACAATATTTCCCTTTATTGCTTCAAGTCTGGCAAAAGACGAGTCTCTTAGATGCTCTGGTACTGCCATTGCAATTTCATCCTCTACAGCTTTTTGAGCTGCATTTATGGCAGCAACCACCGAATTGCTTTTTGGGGCCATTGCAATATAAAGGGCAGCCTCTGCCATGATTATTCTAGCCTCCGGCAAGCCAACTCTTTCAACTGCCTGGGCTGCCGCCACGGCAACCATCAAAGCTCTAGGGTCTGACAATCCTACATCTTCAGCTGCCTGAATTATTATTCTACGACAGATAAATTCCGGATCCTCTCCGGCATAAATCAAACGCGCCAACCAATAAACAGTGGCCTGGGGATCAGATCCCCGCATGCTTTTAATAAATGCAGATATCACATCATAATGCTCATCCTTTTGACCATATTGCAGAATTCTGCCTCCACAAGCTTCCCGAGCAGAATCGATAGATATGTATCGCACTGCATTTTCTCCCGGCTGAGTTGAGATAACCGCCAGTTCCAGGCAGTTTAAAGCAGTTCTTGCATCTCCGTTGGCTGTTGTCGCAAAATAATTAAGAGCTTGATCCTGAAAATCTGTATTGTAATGGCCCAATCCCTTTTCTTTATCCACAAGTGCCCTTGCTAAAATTCTTTCTATTGATTTAACGGAAAGAGGCTCTAGGCGGAATAAGCGTGACCTGCTAAGCAACGGACGATTAACAGTGAAAAGTGGATTTTCTGTAGTAGATCCAATAAGTACAATCAAGCCATTTTCAACAAAGGGCAAAAGGGCATCCTGCTGTCCTTTGTTGAAACGATGTATCTCATCAATAAACAATATTGTTCCCTCTCCATAAAACGCCCGCCGATCCCTAGCTTCCTGCATTACCTTTCTGATATCAGAAACTCCTGCCATTACAGCATTTATAGTATCAAAATGAGACCTGGTCATTCGGGCAATAATTCTGGCTAAGGTTGTCTTGCCTGTCCCGGGTGGTCCATAAAGAATAATTGAGCCCAGACTGTCACTCTCAATCGCCTGTCTCAGAGGTTTACCCAATCCCAATATCTCCTGCTGATCTTCAAATTCCTCAAGATTTTTTGGTCTCATTCTCTCAGCCAATGGTGCTTTTCTATTGTTTGCTGCCGCCTGTTCAAATAAATTCTCCATAATTCACCCTCCTGAGAAAATAATCAGCTGATATCTCTGTTTCACTATCCCATGCAGTCAAGGATTGCAACAAAACCACCGGGAAGAATCACCTGGTGGTTTTGTTATAATTTATTATACGCTGTGTCTAAGTCCTAGTTCCCTGCTGCAGAATATCTGTTTAATATATCCTGAAGCTCCTTTTTGCTCTTATAACCAACAAATCTTTCCACCTCAGCACCATTCTTGAGCATAATCAGAGTCGGTATGCTACTGACGCTGAATTCTCCTGGAATATTACGATTTGCATCCACATTCACCTTAAATATCTCTACCTTGCCTTTGAATTCGCCGGCAACCTCCTCAAGAACTGGTGCAATCATTTTGCATGGACCACACCAATCGGCATAAAAATCAACTAATATTGGGGTTGATATTCCGGAAATCACTTCTTTAAAATCCGCATCGCCTAAGATCTTAACATTTTCTGACATTTTGAATCTCTCCTTTCGTGCTGCCTAATCAGATTAACCTCTGAATTTCCCGGATAGTCAAAATTCTTGCCTTTAATTATAGTATCTATTAAAAGTTCTTGTCAATTCTAATAAATTACAATACCGCCAGGTCCTTAATAACCACCCCTGCCAATATCATACCTGCTACAGGAGGCACAAAGGAGATACTGCCCAAGGAACATCTTCTGCTCTCTGACTCTGTTTTTGATTTTATGGGCTGTTCTGTTGAAAAAACCACCTTTAACCCCTTGTTAATCCCTTCTGTTCTCAAGCCTTTTCGAATTGTCTTGGCCAGAGGACATACTGAGGTCCTGGAGATATCGTCAACCCTGAATAAAGTCGGGTCCAATTTATTAGCTGCACCCATGCTGGAGACTACAGATATACCATTATCCAGGCAATATAAAATCAAATCTATCTTCCCCTTGACATCATCTATAGCATCTACCACATAATCAGGTTTTTCCGTAAAAAAACTGTCTCTATTTTCTAAGGTATACCTTCTGCAATGAGTGGTTACCTTAGCTGTTGGATTAATTCCTATAATTCGCTCCTCCATTAAGTCGGTCTTTGACCTGCCTATTGTATTTTCCAGAGCATGAAGCTGTCGGTTAATGTTGCTTGGGGCTACCTGATCATAATCAATTAAAATAAAACTTCCGATTCCTGCTCTGGCTAAAGCTTCTGTAGCAAAAGAGCCAACACCTCCGAGACCAAAAACTGCCACCTTGCTTCCGGCTAATAATTCCATTGCCCTGTCACCTATTAATGAACTGGTTCGAATAAATCTATCCATAATTCAATCCCCCATTTTTAGTAAAACAAAAATTATCGATCTCGGTATAAAGATCGATAATTAATGAATACCAGAAGAAAACCCCGCATATGCCGTAAAAACAAAAGGTTTATAACCTATTCATAATAGGTGGGTGTCTTCCTGGTTGCTTAATGTTACCTGATTAAGCAAAAGGCTTACAAGCTACAAACAGAGAAAGACTCCCTAGGTTGATTTGTTGGTTTTAAACTCTCTGCTTTATACGCACATCGCAGGGAAAATGTATATTACAAGGCTATGTTAGCATATTTATAACAGCCCTGCAAGTACCGGAAAATTATAGCAATAAAGTGGCTAAAGCTGTTTTTCCATTGATTTTACTTCTCTGTCCCCTTTAGTTTAACATCTGTTTTTATATGCAACTCCTTTAACTGAGCATCGTCAACTATGTCCGGTGCATTTGTCAGAAGACACGTAGCACTGGCAGTTTTTGGAAAGGGAATCACATCTCGTATAGATTTTTTACCTGCTAAAAGCATAACTAAACGGTCCAAACCAAAAGCAATGCCTCCATGGGGTGGAGTACCATACTCAAAGGCCTCCATAAGGAATCCAAACTTTTCATCTGCCTCTTCTTTGGACAGTCCCAAAGCATTAAACATTTTCTCTTGGATATTCCTCTGGTGTATTCTTATGCTACCGCCACCTATTTCCATTCCATTAACCACAAGATCATAGGCCCTGGCTCTAACCGCAGCAGGATCAGAATCCAGCAAGTCTAGATCCTCCTCCCTTGGTGAGGTGAAGGGATGATGCTTTGCGGTATATCGTTTTTCCTCCTGATCGTATTCCAGAAGAGGAAAATCCAACACCCAAACAAAGTTGAATTTATCTTCAGGAATTATTGCCATTTTCTCAGCAACATGCAATCTTAGATTTCCTAAAGCCGCTGCCACAATATCGGAGTTATCAGCAACAAAAAGCAGCAAATCCCCTTCTTCACCCTGTAACCTTTCTACAATTATATTTAAATCCTCTTGAGTAAAGAATTTTGTGATAGGAGTTTTAATTGAACCCTCGGGACCAACAATAAAATAGGCCAGTCCTTTTGCCCCATATATATTGGCATAAGCAGTCAAGTCATCAATATCCTTACGGCTATAAGCACCACAGCCCTTAGCATTGATAGCCCTTACCTGTCCTCCGTTTTCAATTGCCCCATTGAAAACCTTGAAGCCACAGCTCTTGGCAACATCGGAAATATCTTTAATCTCTAAGCCAAACCTGGTATCCGGTTTATCTAAACCAAAACGGTCCATGGCCTCCTGGTAAGAAATTCTGGGAAAAGGCAGTTTCGGCACAACTCCAATTGTTTCCTTGCAAATTAATTGGATCATTTCCTCCATTAAAATCAGTACATCCTCTACATCAACAAAAGACATCTCCAAATCAATCTGAGTGAATTCCGGTTGCCTGTCTGCCCTTAAATCTTCATCCCGAAAACAACGCACAATCTGAAAATATTTATCCATTCCCGCAACCATAAGTATCTGTTTAAAAAGCTGAGGTGACTGAGGTAAGGCAAAAAACTTACCGGAATTTAGTCTGCTGGGAACCAGATAATCCCTGGCACCCTCCGGTGTACTTCTGGTAAGCATAGGAGTTTCCATTTCCAGAAAGCCATTTCGGTCTAAAAAATCTCTTGCTGCCTTAGCCGCCCGGTGACGAAGTAGCATGGAATTATACATTTCAGGACGCCTTAAATCCAAATAACGGTATCTCAAGCGGACATTTTCATCCACCTCGACTCCATCCTCAATATAAAAAGGTGGGGTTTTTGCTTTATTCAATATTTTTACCTCTTCAACCTCAACATCCACCATTCCTGTAGGCAGACTGGGATTTTCAGTACCTTCCGGTCTACTTATAACCTTTCCGGTAATAGCAAGAACATATTCACTTCTTATAACCTCTGCCTTGTTAAAGGACTCAACATCTATATCCTGACTAAAAACCAGCTGCACTAAGCCTTCCCGGTCTCTCAAATCTATAAAAATAAGTCCTCCGTGATCCCTGCGCCGCTGAACCCAACCCATTAATACAACCTTCTGACCAATATGCTCTGAACGAAGAACTCCGCACATATGGCTTCTTTTCCAATCTCCCATGCCTTCTGCCATTTTAATGACCTCCCCAAGAAATTCTTTTAAATTTATTTACCTAATATTTTAATTATTTCCTCTGAAATTTTATCGACAGACAGCTCAATTTGCCTCCCGTCTCTCATGTCCTTGACTGCTGCTACGCCCCGGGATAATTCCTGACCGCCTAAAATAACCACCAGACTGCAGCCTGTCTTGCCTGCATGCTTCATTTGGGACTTAAGACTTCTGCCAAGATAATCCTTATCACCGCTGATACCCTTATTTCTAATAGTCTCCAGCAATGAAAATGCCATGCTGCTGCCTTGCTCATCTGCTGAAGCAATAAACACATCCAAGGCAGGTTCCTCAGGAATAGCTATTTTTTGATTTTCCATGGCTAACAAAATTCTTTCCACGCCCAAAGCATAACCTACTCCAGGAGTGCTATTTCCACCAATTGACTCAACTAGGCCGTCATACCTGCCTCCCCCTCCAATGGCGCTCTGAGCCCCAATTTCCGGAGCAGCAATTTCAAAGGCAGTTTTTGTGTAGTAATCCAAGCCTCTAACCATCCGACCGTTTATATTATAGGGAATATTTATTTGGTTGAGATGATCCTTCACCTTAATAAAATGATCTTCACAATCTCGGCAAAGGCAGTCCAGAGTAGTAGGTGCATCCTTGCCTATAGTTTTACAGGCTTCAACCTTGCAATCTAATATTCTCAATGGATTTCTATCAATCCTGCCCTGACAATGATGGCAAAGCCTATCCATATGTGGTCTGAAGAAATCCTGTAGCTTTATTTTCAGCTCTGCTCTGCATATAGGGCAGCCAACACTGTTTATATCCAATCTAAGATTACTTAAACCCAGCCTGGCATAAAAACTCATCAGCATGGCTATTAATTCTGCGTCTGTAGCGGGATCCTCGGATCCTATTACCTCTGCTCCCAGTTGATGAAATTGCCTGAATCTACCTGCCTGTGGTCTGTCATATCTAAACATTGGACCATAATACCATAGCTTAACAGGCTGCAAACCCGAAGAAAGCTTGTTATCTAAATAGGCTCGCACCACTGAGGCAGTTCCTTCCGGCCTCAAGGTAATACTGCGTCCTCCCCTATCCAGAAAGGTATACATTTCTTTTTCAACTATGTCGGTAGTATCTCCTACTCCCCTTTCAAAAAGTTCAGTATACTCAAAAATTGGGGTACGAACCTCATGATAGTTATATTCTTGACATAATTGTCTAAATATCCCCTCAATATGCCTCCATTTAAAAACATCTCCCAATATTATATCTGCAGTTCCTCTTGGCTTAGTAATCATTGCCTTTCCTCCTGCCTTAAAAATCGTCTTCATCATATAAAAACTCCCATGCCCGACCTTAAATAAAGGTCAGGGACGAGAGTAACCCGCGTTGCCACCCTGATTGGATATTATATCCCACTCTTAAACCTTTAACGCAGTTATCCGGGTCTTCCTACCAAAAGCAATAATCTGCCTTATTCAGAAGACCGCTCCCAGGTGTTATTCGGCAATAATACCCGGCAAACAATGTATATGCCGCCAGCCATGTATCTCCTGCCTACTTATCCTGATCATCGTTTTATTTTTATTATAACGCCTAAATTGCAATAAAATATTTTCTGTCCACAAGATTCTATGTAATTACACCATTATTGTCAACAGCAGAGTATTAACCAAACCTATGCTATAATAAGAAAGGGTGAAGTGTTGTGATAAATAAAGAAAAAATAGAAAGAATCAACTGGCTTTCTCAAAAACAGCGTTCTGAGGGACTTACTGCCCCGGAGAAGGAAGAACAAAAACTCCTCAGACAGCAGTATTTGACCCATATTAAAAATCAGGTAGTAGAAACCTTTTCCAACATGGGTCTTGAGCCCTCTGAAAAAAATCGACACAGACAAAGCTGTAAGTGCTCAGGATGTAAAAAACATTAATGACTATTGAAAAAATAATCTGCTCAGCAATACGGATTTGTTTTTTTCTCCTCACCAATGCTGGAAGAAGGACCATGACCTGGAAATACAAGGGTTTCCGGTGGCAGGGTAAAAAGCTTTTCCTTGATTGCAGTAATTAGCTGCTGGTGGCTTCCTCCCGGAAAATCAGAGCGGCCAATACCTCCCGCAAATAAGGTGTCTCCGGTAATTATTCTGTCTGCGGCCAAAATGCAGATACCTCCGGGAGTATGACCGGGAACTTGAATTACTTCTAATTCCAAGTTCCCAACCTTTATAATATCTCCGTCATTTAACAGCCGATCTGCAGGTTCAAGCTCCAAATCACCGCCGGTAAAATAAGAAAGATTCCTTTTAGGATCCGTTAACATGTCTGCGTCCTCGTGATGAATCATAACCTCACCGGAAGTATTCCCCTTTACCATCTGTAATGCTCCCAAATGGTCTGCATGTCCGTGGGTTAAAATAATACAACAGCATTCAAGCTTCAAATCCTTCAGTCGCTTGATTATTCTTTCTCCCTCTGCTCCCGGGTCTATAACTGCTGCCTGCCGGGTATCCTCACAACCAATTATGTAACAATTATTATCCATTGGTCCAACTGACATTTCACTGAAAATCATTAATAAACCTCCTTGTTAGATTCCGGATATTAAATATCCTGTGTTGATGTAAAATTAAAAAGTTTTTTTACTGTCTAAAAGCATAGTAACCGGTCCCTCATTGATTATTTCAACCTGCATATCAGTCTGAAAAATACCTGTCACTGTATCTATCCCTAGATTTTTGAACCCGGATATAAAATGCTGGTATAATTTCATTCCCTTGTCTGCTGCAGCAGCCTCACTAAAGCTTGGTCGTCTTCCCTTTCTGCAATCACCGAACAAGGTAAATTGGGAAACTATCAGTGCCTTGCCCTTAATGTCCAGCAAAGATAAATTCAGCAGATTATCCTGATCCTCAAAAATTCTTAGGTTGGCAATCTTATTAATTAAATATTCAGCATCCTCTTCCTTGTCCTCTCTTCCTACTCCCAAAAAAACAACCAATCCCCGGTCAATTTCAGCAACGATTTTACCCTCGATAGAAACAGATCCCCTAGATACCCTTTGGACTACCGCTCTCAATGCTCCAGCCTCCAAAAAACAGAATATCCCCGGGTATATACTGCCCGGGACAAACTCTGGGTAATTTGCTTATTTTGTACGCTTTACCTCATAGACATCCTTCACGATACCTATTTTAGCCACAATCAATTCCAGCTGAGCCTTGCTCTTTAATTCCAGAACCATCTCTATAACAGCGCCTCCATCTTTTCTTCCCCGAGCGACCACTGAGCTGGCATTAATTTTCATTTTGACCAGCACTTCCAGAATATCACTCAGCATTCCTGAACGATCCTCTGCTCCAATCTCCAGCTTTACCTGAAACGGGGACTGGGAATTATCATCCCAGTCTACCTCAACCAAACGAGGCTCGGTGTTTTCCTTTAAATTAACAATATTTCGACAATCAGCTCTATGAATAGATATTCCTCTGCCTCGAGTAATATAGCCTAAAATTGCATCTCCCGGAATTGGGTTGCAACAGTGAGAAAGTCTGATTAGCAGATTATCTATACCTCTGACCCGGACACCCTGGGTAGGCCTTCCCCAATCAGTTTTTTTACTTTCAACGGCAAGGGCTTGATATTTTAAAGGCAGGGCAGACTTATCTCCCATCGCCTCTTTTATTCTGTTTAAAATAAGGGTTGATGTAACTACTCCTTCACCAATAGCCGCATAAATATCCTCTAAAGTCAAAAGTGAATAACGGCGCCCTGCCTCTAAAAGACGGTCACCCTTTGATGCTTCCGGATCCAAACCAAGTCTCTTTGCTTCTCTTTCCAGCATCTCCCGACCTTTTATAATGTTTTCTTCTCTTTTTTCTTTTTTAAACCATTGTCTGATCCGATTTCTTGCATGAGGGGTTTTTACCAAATTCAGCCAGTCTCTGCTGGGACCCGGGGATTGTTTAGAGGTGATAATATCAATAATATCACCATTTTTCAGCTGATAATCCAGTGGAACTATTCTTCCGTTTACCTTGGCCCCTACACATTTATGACCTACCTGGGTATGAATCTGATAGGCAAAATCCAACGGGTTTGAACCTGTAGGCAAATCAAATACATCACCTTTAGGGGTAAATACAAATACCTCATCTGAAAAAAGGTCCACCTTAATAGTCTCCATAAACTCCTTGGCATCCCTAAGGTCATGCTGCCACTCCATTAATTGGCGAAGCCAAGCAAGCTTGTTGTCTAAATCCTTATCATCCTTACCGCCCTCCTTGTACCTCCAGTGAGCCGCAATACCATATTCAGCAGTCCGGTGCATTTCACCGGTTCTGATCTGAATCTCCAGAGGCTCTACCTGGGGTCCTACCACAGAGGTGTGCAGGGCCTGATACATATTGGACTTAGGCATGGCGATATAATCTTTAAACCTTCCGGGAATCGGAATCCACAAGGTGTGAACAATTCCTAAGGTTGCATAGCAGTCCCTAATATTATTTACAATAATTCTGATAGCCATAACATCAAAAATTTCGTTGAGGTCTTTCTGTTGCTCCTGCATTTTCTCATAAATACTGTAAAGATGTTTGGGACGACCCTTAATATCAGCATCAATCCCCATAGTTGAAAGCTTCTCATTTAATATCTCTATGGCAAGGGAAATATATTCCTCTCTTTTTTTTCTTGTCTTAGCTATTCCATCAGCCAATTCATAATATTTTTCCGGTAGCATATGGAGAAAGGATAAATCCTCCAATTCCCACTTAAGACGATATATTCCCAGTCTATTGGCTAATGGTGCATAAATTTCAAGAGTTTCTTTGGAAATCTCTTTTTGCTTTTCCTCTGGGCAAACATTCAGGGTTCTCATGTTATGCAGACGGTCAGCAAGCTTTATCAGGATTACTCTTATATCCTTGGCCATGGCCAGCAACATTTTACGAAGATTTTCCGCCTGGTGCTCTTCCTTTGATTTAAACTCAAATTTACCAAGCTTGGTAACACCATCAACCAAATGGGCTACTTCCTTGCCGAAATCTTTTTCAATAATCTCAATAGTTACAGATGTATCCTCCACTACATCATGAAGCAATGCAGCCAACAGAGTATCTATATCCATTTCAAGTTCAGCAAGAATCATGGCAACCGAAAGCGGATGAGTAATATACGCCTCACCTGATATGCGAACCTGACCACTGTGTGCCTCTTGGGCAAAATCATATGCCCGTTGCACAAGGGAAATATCCGCATCCGGATTGTAGCTATGGAGTTTTTGAATAATATCCGCTATAACCATGGTCAGCTTCCTTACTATAATTATTGCTAAATACCTGCTGTCAAATCACCGGAAATGACATTATGTCCACCAGCTTTTCATGGCCTTGGCTATTTTTTGACCAGACCTGAAAATCTGAGAATCATTTAAATCTCTCTTTCCCTCTATACTATTATATTCTATAAAATATTCGTTACCCTTCAATGACCAGTTGAAAAATTTTAATTCACTGAAAACTGCCAACCCATAGGCCAAAGTATGAATGCCTGCCTGCCTTAGGCCCCTTTGGTATAAAAGCTCCAAGGCAAGCTCGGGTGTTACTGCTCCGGATTTTTGACTTCTGATTATATTATATAGCTCACCAAGAACATCCCTGCTGGGTGCTGCAGCCTCAAGTACCGCTAAGCTATCTTCAATTTCCTTGGAGCCAAATATACTCAACAGCTCTCGATCTTTGCTGTTAAACCACTTCAATACATTAGAATTATATGGCGGATCCAACAAAATTATTTTATTTGGATTTATTTCCTTATCCATCGATAGATTATAGGTGGAGACCAAAACCCTTTTCCCAACTGAAAACCATTCAATAACCGAGGATCTGTCCTCACACCCAAGTCCTGAATGTAGGAAAGCAGCTGAAATTCCCGAATGATTCAAATAAATTGCTGTTTCAACAGCTCTTGCCGATGAAGAAACGAGGACAATGGTCCCCCCTTCGTTTCCGGATAATAATGCTTCAATTATACTTCTTTTATTTGGAATATTCATACTTGATATACTCTCTGTACAGCTCGTTTTTTCTTTGGTTAAATTTAATGCTTGATCGGTGTAATGCTCTAAATGTCCACCCGGATAGATAAAACCGGAGTGTTTTCCATACTGGTGCAGGACCGGGATAAGCCATTCCGGCTCAAAAGCTAGAGGACCCAAGACTCGCAATGATTCTTCAGCCCTATCAAAGCTGGGGATGCTATCCGCATAGTCAATGCTTTCACATTCTTCACTCCATATTTCAAAGCCCTCTGAAGATTCTCTTATCAGCTTAATTTCCAGTTGAATACTTGATCTACCCTGCCACTGATTTATGGAGGGTATAAATGCCAAATCAACCAGGGAGGCAGAAGAAATTTCATCAAGACAGTCTGCCATTTTGAAGCCAACACCATCCATAGTAAGACCCTTTTCTCCTATCACCATCTTCAGGTGACCGCCGTTTTTACCAATCTCGCGACAAGAAAGTACGCTGATATTGGAGCAGGCCAACACCGGATCAGGATTACAATGACCAAAGGGCTCCAATTTACTTATTTCTTGAACCAATAGATCATCAACCTCATCCAAAGACACCTCTGCATCAAAATTGATTCCCGGAATAAATGCTGCACTGTCTGTTGTTTCTATTAGATAATTATTGAGTGCGTTTCTGAAAGACTCTATTTTATCCGGAGAAATAGAAAATCCTACTGCCTGAGCATGACCTCCAAACCTGCTCAGATACTCTCCGCAATGACTTATCGCCTGATATAGATGTATTCCGGGAATACTTCTTCCGGACCCTTTGCCCTCATTTTCCTCTAAAGCTATTAATAAAACCGGTTTAAAGTATCGGTCAACCAAACGGGATGATACTATCCCTACCACCCCGGAATGCCACTTCTCGGAAGCCAGTACTATAGCTTGCCCCTCAGACAGTCCGGGCTCAGCATCAAGAATTCCCATGGCATCAGCCAGAACCAGACTTTCAATCCTCTGTCTTTCCTGATTGTTTCTATGCAGTAATAATGCCAGCTCAACAGCCTCATTACCATCCTCAGTGAGAAGCAGCCTCACTGCTTGACTGGGGTCTCCTACCCTGCCTGCAGCATTAATCCTTGGAACAAGAGCAAAACCTAGCTTTCTGGTGTCAAGCTGCTCTGGCTTAACCCCGGATACTCTCATTAATTCACATATACCAACCCGGTCAGTATTTGCTATCGCTTCAAGACCATACTTAACAATTATTCTGTTTTCTCCATTTAACGGGACTATATCGGCAACTGTTCCCAGACATGCCAGATCAAAGAAATCCTTCCAGCCGTCACTGTCCTCCTGATCTGAAACACTGTATAAAGCCTGGACCAGCTTTAGTGCAACCCCAACCCCTGCCAGCGTCTTGAATGGGTAGTTGCAGTCCTTTCTCTTTGGATTTAAAACTGATATTGCCTCAGGTAAGACCTCAAGAGGCTCATGGTGATCAGTAATAATAATATCCGGACCATTATTTAACCTGTTCAGCCTTACAGTCTCCAATGCACTAATTCCACAATCAACTGTAACCACCAGTTCACAGCCTTGTTCCCCTGCCTTAGTCAAAGCCCCCAAGTGAAGACCGTATCCTTCCTCAATTCTGTCCGGGATATAGTAATTGACCAACCCCCCAAGCCTACCTATTGCTTTAACCAGTAAAGCAGATGCTGTTATACCATCTGCGTCATAATCTCCATAAATCAGAATTTTCTGTTGTTTATCCAAGGCAAGCTTTAGTCTTGCTACAGCCCTATCCATATCAGCCATCAAAAATGGATTATGCATCTCATCAGGACCGGCCTCTAAAAAACCCTTTGCCTCTCTGGCAGTTACTATCCCTCTGTTTACTAACAATTTTGCCAAAACCAAAGATATTTTCAATTCATTTTTTAGAATGTAGGTTAAAATTGGATCGGCAAATTTTATCCGCCACTTTTTTTTAATATTCATATTTCCCCCGATAGAACCGAATAATCCAAATTATATAAGAGCAATTGCAGATAGGCAATGAAGATAATTAAGGCATTTCCCCAATATTAAAAAAATAATCAGCTCAGACAGCTATTAAGAGCTATGTTACCCATTGCAGGATATCTTTATTTCAAAACGAATTATCCATGAAAACCATAAATTTGGAGATATAACATGACTCATTCCAGACTTATCCTGGGAAGGACCGGAGAAAAAATTGCCCTCAGTTACCTGAAAAAATCAGGTCTAAAACTGGTGGAAAGCAACTTCCGATGTCCTCTTGGAGAATTGGATATAATTGCCCGAGATAAGAATTATCTGGTTTTCATAGAGGTTCGAACTGTTTCCGGAGTTTCTAAGGGAAAAGCCCAGGAAAGCATCGGTATAAAGAAACAAAAGAAAATAAAACAGTTAGCCTTGATGTATCTCTCCCTTCACAATTTAAGGGATATTCCTGTCCGTTTTGATGTGATTGCCATAAACATAGACCCCATTGATTCTTCAGATAAAATCGAATATATTCCAAATGCCTTCTGATCCGTTTAATATACTAAACAACCTTTTCAAATAGCCTTTTCGACAAAAATTATTAATAAGTCCCCTTTCTTAATTTGATACAGACGTAAAAAACACCTATTTGACAGCTTCAGACAGTCTTTGAGGAAATCATAGATATAGCTTGGAAGGTGGTTCAATTAATACCGAGAAACATCTAAATATCAGGACTGGTAAATAATCTGCAAATGAGGTAATAAAGTGCTTTCAATTAATAATAGCACTGCCCTTAATGGACTGGAAGGGAAAATAATCAAGGTTGAGGTGGATGTTTCTAATGGGCTGCCTGCCTTCGATCTGGTTGGACTTCCTGATATTTCAGTCAAAGAATCTCGTGAAAGAGTCCGTTCAGCAATAAAAAACTCCGGTTTTGATTTTCCAATAAAACGGATAACCGTGAACCTAGCTCCGGCTGACATAAAAAAAGAAGGTTCTATGTATGATTTGGCAATTGCAATAGGCATTCTGGCTGCTACTGAACAGTTGGACAAGGCAATCTGCAGTCACTATGTTTTTATTGGAGAATTATCTTTAAATGGAAGTATCCGCGGCATTGCCGGAGTACTACCCAGTGTTCTTGCAGCCTATGAGAATGGCTTGATTTCAGTGGTAGTTCCCTTGGAAAATGCTGATGAGGCTGCCTTATCAACAAAATCCGAAATATTTCCTGTTTCATCACTAAAGCAGCTGTTCAGTTTTTTGAAGGGAGATACTATCCTTCTGCCACACAAAGTGGATCTTGCTAAAATACCGCCCAGCAGTAATAAATCCTTTGTTGATCTGGCACAAATAAAGGGTCAAAATTTGGCAAAAAGAGCACTGGAGGTTGCTGCTGCAGGAGGACACAATATTTTGATGATTGGAAGTCCGGGCTCAGGAAAAACCATGCTGGCACGCTGCTTGCCCGGAATAATTCCAAAGATGCTTTTTGATGAATCTATTGAAACAACTAAAATCTATAGCTTAGCAGGACTTTTAAATTCAGGTCTTTTCTCAAGACGACCCTTTAGGTCACCCCATCACAGTGCTTCGGCTGTATCTCTGGTTGGTGGTGGTAAATTCCCCCGCCCGGGAGAAGTAAGCCTTTCTCACAATGGAATTCTCTTTCTCGATGAAATGCCGGAATTTAATAAGAATTGTCTTGAAGCACTCAGACAGCCCTTGGAGGATGGAGTTATTTCTATAACCCGAGTCCATTCCTCTGTTACCTATCCGGCTAGATTTATCCTTGTAGGCGCCTGCAATCCTTGCCCCTGTAAACAACAACCTTGGAATGGATATACTAAAGCAGGATAATATGTTGCCCTGGATGCTGGGACATCAATGGATTGGCGATACACCGGGAGCACGTCTGAGACAAGCCAGATTGAAAAACAATATGACGATTCGTGATCTGAGCAGGACATCTAGATTAAGTATATGTGCAATTTTTAAACTTGAAACTGACAGAAACAATGCATCTCTTTCTAATCTTCGAAGTTTATCAGAAATTCTTGGTGTTCCA
>JAAXTT010000016.1 GCA_013336365.1 Peptococcaceae bacterium | reverse complement strand
TGTCTGGATCAGCTCAGTGGCGTTTTTTATTGGCAATGGGGCAGTGAATAAAAATAATTCCCTTAGGACTACAGCCTTTAATATGTCCCAGCAGATATTGACCTTGTATGTTACGGTTTTTATCACCGGGCTTATCTGGGGAAAAGAAATCAATACCGCCCTTTTAATGGAAACCCCTTATGCCGGTGCCTTTTATTTAGTGGTTTTTATTGTTCTCTATTTTATAATCAACCATATTTTTGTATATATATATACCTCTCCAGATAGAGATGGCTTAAGGATTCACAGCTGGAAGGATACTCTGCGCTGGGATGGTCTCAGTTATTTGTTTACTACGCCCTTTGGGGTGGTGATGGCAATTCTGTATTCCCTGGTTGGCCTGGGACCAATGCTTCTTTTAGTGGTACCTGTTTTGGCAGTCCAATTGATTTTACGAAGGTATATTAGGACAGAATTGGTTAACAGGGAGCTGAGAGCGGTTTATGAAATCAACAAGGCTCTCGGGGATAACCCGTCCTTGAAGGAAATACCCGAGATACTTTTAAGTGAGATGCAACGGGCGATTAATTTTCACACCGGAATAGTATATCTCAGAACGCCTGAGGGCAGACATTATTCCTGTGCCGGTGTTTTGGGACCTTATAGTGAACAGCTGGAAAAGGATATTATCACCTCAGGAGAGGGGTTCTTTGGCTGGACAATAGAAAATGGAGAACCGGACATTGTTTTTAATTCCAGAATAGACCCCAGAGTAAAGAGTGACCAAGGGCTTCCTCAGGTCTTCAAATCTCTGATGGTTATTCCTTTGCCGGGAGAAATAGGTCCTTTGGGGTTGGTGGTTATTGGGGAAAAGAAGGCGCTTTCCTTTTCCGAGGGTGACCTGGCAGTTGCTGTTTCCTTGTCGGGAAGAGTCACGGTTTCTTTGATAAATGAGATCCAGCAGGAAAGGCTGGAAATCTTGAAAAGAAGGGATCCGGTAACCGGACTTCTAAACCGCAAGGTCTTTGTTCTTAAGGGAAGACAGGCATTTGAAAAAAAGGCGGATTATGACGAGAAAAGGGTTGCTTTGGCTTTGCTAGATCTGGACATATTGGGTCATATAAATGATGGCTGGGGTCAAGAGGTAGGAGATGCCATGATTTATCGGCTGGGAAATTTTTTGGGATCGCTGGAAAGCGAGCTGATTTTTGTTGGACGCTTCGGGGATGATGAGTTTTCCATATTGTTTTTGGAACATGATGAAGAAATGGCTATGGAATTTTTGGAAAAGATACGGGATGATTTTGCCCGCTATCAATTTTCCGAGGACTACCCTTTGCTGAGAATCAAATTCAGTATTGGGTTGGCAGTTGCTCCCCAGGATGGTAAGGATTTTGACCAGCTTTTAAAGGGTGCCGGTAAAGCACTGGCTAAGGCTAAGAAAAATGGCCGGGATCAGATAGTTACCATGACTGCCTTAAAGGGACGACTGTCTGGAAGGAGTAAATGGCTGACATGAGTTTGCTGGCCGGTTTTTTGGATTTCATCTTTCCTTCCCGTCAGGAGTGTCCTTTCTGCAGAATTCCCCAACAAACGCTGAAAATATGTGACCAGTGTTTATTGTCTTTTGCCGGATTTCAGCAGGAGCCTATTTGTGAGAAGTGCGGTAGATATTTTAAGGCGGATTTCAGGCTGGGCAAAATTTCTGCAGACCCTGAAAAAGCCTTTTGTGGAGACTGTGCTAAAAATGATCGGTTTTTTAGCTACTCCAGAGCAGCAGGTCCCTATGAAGGCAGGCTAAAAGAGGCAGTCCACAGATACAAGTATTCCGGCAAGAGAGGATTGGCTCTGCCTTTCTCAGAGATGATGTTCAGAGTTATGGAAAGAGACAGTAATTACTCTAGGGTTCAGGCAATCGTTGCAGTTCCTGTTTCCGGAAAAAGGCTGGGTCAAAGAGGCTATAACCAATCTGAGTTGCTGGCCTTTGGCCTGGCAGAAAAAACCAGCCTCGAGGTTCTCCCAATCCTTCGCAAGATAAGGGACACACCTCCTCAGGCAGCACTTAACCGGGTTCAAAGGCAGGAAAATTTACTGGGTGCATTTGTCCTCAATGATAACGCAGCAATAAAAGGCAAGACTATTCTATTGGTGGATGATGTGGTTACTACCGCCAGCACCTTAAATTGTGTTTCTCAGGTACTGGTCAGAGGTGGTGCCCGCAGGGTAATTTCTCTTGTAATGGCAGCGGGAAGGGTGTCCTGAGATTTTGCCAAATAGGGTGCTTATATAAATTGACAGATTTAATTTCAGCTAGTAAAATAAACACATTAGATATAGTCCTAGGGACTATATGAAACAAGATTTATTAGGAGGAATGTTTGTGCAAGGAAAAGTAAAATGGTTTAGTGCGGAGAAGGGTTATGGGTTTATCGAAAGAGAAGATGGCGGAGATGTTTTTGTACATTTTTCAGCCATAATGGACGAAGGCTTTAAGACCTTGAATGAAGGACAGGAAGTGGAATTCGACATCGTTGATGGTGAAAGAGGTCCTCAAGCCGCCAATGTGACAAAAATATAAAGATAAAACCCCAGTCTAAGCTGGGGTTTTTTAAAAACTGACAGACAACTCTCCTGAATTACAAAATAATAGTTAGACTGAAAGGAGTTGTTATATATGAATGTACAGGTTCGAGGAAGAAACATGGATGTGACAGTGGCCCTTAAGGAGTATGTGGAAAAACGACTCGGCAAGCTAAGCAAATTTTATGACCAGATGGGCGATCCTTCAGTTATCCTGTCAGTAATCAAGGACAAGCATAGAGTTGAGGTTACCATACCTATTAACGGAATGATCCTCCGAGGTGAAGAGGCATCTGACGATATGTATGCTTCAATTGATTTGGTGGTAGAAAAGCTTGAGAAGCAAATCAGCAAGTACAAGGGGAAAATCAGCAGGCGGGGCAAGGGCTCGGCAGATAGCAAGATGGTTGAGCCGGCTGGTGAAAATGAGCCAAAGATTGTTAGAAACAAGCGTTTTGCAGTTAAACCCATGGTTGTTGATGAAGCCTTGCTTCAAATGAATTTGCTTGGTCACAGCTTCTTTGTTTTCACTAATGATGAAACAGATCAGATTAATGTTCTCTACAAGCGCAAGGACGGAAATTATGGTTTAATAGAACCAACCTATTAGAATTTGGGATCTCTGTCAAATATTGGAGTAGCTCTCATTTACCGAGAGTAAATAGATTTATATTGGAAGCTTGATATTTTGCATATCAAGCTTCCTTTTTTTATCAAAAACACAAAATAATAGTCGGCAGGGGGTGCAGCTTCTTGAGGCTCTATAACTGACTTTTTGGCCGTGGGGGTGCGGGTTTCAGCCCTCCACCGGGTACCTGGATTTAATCGGCTCTGTATCTTGTTTACAAGGCTTGGTGCTGGGATTTTATCTGCCACTGCTTAAGGCTTCGGTCTGAAATGTCCTCTATTAAGTAATACCTCTAAGAATAGCATAATAAAACCTCGAACCCCGAGAACCCCCCCCAGCCGATATGATAAATTGACAACCTGGTAAGGCAAAATATAAAATAAAGACAGAAGAAAAATGAAAAAGGGGGGTGTTTGCCATAAAAAAAAGAATAATAACCGTTTCTCTTGCAGCTGTCCTTGCCTTTTCCGTATTAACCTTAGTGGGCTGTGGAACATCCGAAAAAACACCGGAGCAAACTGCCGGTAAAAATGAACCTGCATCTGCGGAAAGTTTAATAGCAAAGGGAAAAACCATTGAAGGATATTCCTATGATTATGTTCTCACTACTCCTGCCGGAGAAAAAATAACGCACAAGCTTTGGGTGGAACCGGGCAAAATGCGAAGTGAGATGACAACCCCTGAAAACGGGCAAAAAATGATATCCATCGTTAACATCAAAGATAATACAATATATCTTTATCAGCCTGAGCTAAAGCAGGCTACAAAAATGAAGCTAGATCAACCCGGTGAAGAAACAACATCTCCGGGGGATTATTTGGGTGAAGTTGATCCTGCGGGAATGATGTTTATGAGTCGGGAAACCTTTGACGGTAAAGATTGTCTGGTATATGAAACCAATATTGACGGGGCAAAGGGCAAAATGTGGATTTGGGAAGAAATGGGCATGCCCTTGAGAGTTGAAACACAATCAGGACAGGATAAGATTGTTGTTGAATTTCTTAACTTTGTTATTGGGGACATTGATGATTCATTGTTTGAGCTTCCCTCGGATGTTACAGTAGTTGATATGTCCTCCTTCGGTAAATAGGACCGTCTTTTTTTATCAATGAAATTTTCTTGATTGACAGATACTCCCTAATTGGCTGGTGGCCTCAAGGCTATCCACCGAAGGGAGTATTTTTTTGCTGGCCACGGTTTTTAGCTAGTTGCAACCGGCAGGATGCAATGATAGAATCTTTTTGTATAGATAATAGGCTTTTTATGTGATAAATAGCAGTTTAATAAAGATATTCGGAAGGATTTGAGACGTTTTATGTTAGGCTTTATTCGCAATTTTCTTGATGACAATGCTCGGCAGGTAAAAAAAATGACCCGGGTGGTTGAGCGTATTAATGATCTGGAAGCTGAAATTTCTTCTCTTTCTGATGAAGCGCTTCAGGCAAAAACAGCATATTTCAGGGATAAGCTGGCCAATGGCACATCTCTGGATGATATTCTGCCGGAGGCGTTTGCAGTGGTAAGAGAGACAAGCAAAAGAGTATTGGGCATGAGACATTTTGATGTTCAATTGATTGGGGGAATAACCCTCCATCATGGTCTGATTGCAGAGATGAAGACCGGGGAAGGCAAAACTCTGGTGGCCACCTTGCCTGCATATCTTAATGCCCTTACCGGGCAAGGAGTTCATGTTATCACGGTCAATGATTACCTAGCTCGCCGGGATAGTGAGTGGATGGGACAGATTTATAAGTTTCTCGGTCTTAGTGTAGGACTGATTGTTCATGGTCTGGACTGGGAGGAAAAAAGAACTGCCTATCTATCGGATATTGTTTATGGAACCAACAATGAATTTGGGTTCGATTATCTTAGGGACAACATGGCGGTTCATCCTGATCAGCTGGTTCAGAGAAAATTGAACTATGCTATTGTGGACGAAGTGGACAGCATATTAATTGACGAGGCTCGGACTCCTTTGATTATATCCGGGCAGGCGGACAAGGCCACCGATCTTTACTATACCTTTGCCAAGCTGGTTCCAAAAATGCAGAGTGATCTGGATTTTCTGGTGGATGAAAAAGCCCATTCTGTTACTGTCACTGAGGAAGGCTCGGGAAAAGTCGAAAAAATGCTGGGGATAAGCAATCTTTTTGATGATTCCAATATTGAATTGAACCATCACCTGATTCAAGCATTGAAGGCATACAGCCTTATGAAGAGGGACCGGGATTATGTGGTCAAGGATGGACAGGTTATTATTGTGGATGAATTTACCGGCAGGCTGATGTTTGGTCGTCGGTACAGTGACGGTCTGCACCAGTCTATTGAGGCAAAGGAAGGGGTAAAAATCGAAAAAGAATCCCAGACCCTTGCCACCATTACCTTTCAAAACTATTTCCGGATGTATAAGAAGCTTGCGGGAATGACAGGTACCGCTGCCACTGAAGAGGATGAATTCCGCAATATTTATAATCTGGATGTAATTGTAATCCCAACCCATATGCCCATGGTCAGAAAGGATTTGCCTGACGTGGTCTTTAAGACTGAGATGGCAAAGTTCAGAGCAGCAATTCAGGAAATTGTATTGCGACACAAGGAAGGACAGCCCGTTCTAGTGGGAACTATATCCATTGAAAAATCTGAAGTTATCAGTGAAATGCTTAAGATCCAGGGAGTATCTCATAAGGTCCTCAATGCCAAGCATCATGACAAGGAAGCCGAGATTATTGCTCAGGCAGGCCAGTATGGGGCAGTAACTATTGCTACCAACATGGCCGGTCGAGGAACTGATATATTGCTGGGCGGCAATCCGGTAACTGATGAAAATCGCAACAAGGTTGTAGAACAGGGCGGTCTTCATATAATTGGAACCGAGAGGCATGAAAGCAGACGAATTGACAATCAGCTGCGAGGAAGATCAGGTCGTCAGGGTGATCCGGGTTCAACCCAGTTCTTTAGCTCTCTGGAAGATGATTTAATGAGACTTTTCGGCTCGGACAATATTTCCGGCTTGATGGACAAGCTGGGTATCGATGAGGATATGCCCATTGAGCATGGTTTGATAACAAAGTCCATTGAAACTGCTCAAAAAAGGGTAGAAAACCGAAATTTTGAAATAAGAAAGCATGTGCTCCAATATGATGATGTAATGAATCAGCAGAGGGAGCTTATCTATAGTCAGCGCAACCAGATATTAACCGGAGAGGATCTAAAGGATACAATTTCCTCAATGATCCAGGAGGTAATTGCCCAAGGAGTGGCAACCTATTGTCCCAATGGTGTTCATCAGGAGGAATGGGATCTTGATTCTTTGTTAAGCTATGGGGAACAGGTATTTCTTCATGGCCGCAAGGTCAGCAGAGAGGATATTGAGGATCTGGAAAGAGAGGAAATCAACGAGCATCTACTACAGGAAGCCTTGGAGGCCTACGATGCCAGGGAGGCCGAGTTGGGCCTGGAGGTAATGCGGGAGATTGAGCGGATGGTTACCCTAAAGATAGTTGATGAAAAATGGATGGACCATTTGGATGCCATGGACCAGCTCCGAGAAGGAATCGGTCTCAGAGCTTACGGTCAGAAGGATCCTTTGGTTGAATACAAGTTTGAGGGCTATGAAATGTTTCAGAATATGATTTCCTCAATCCAGGAGGATGTTGTAAAGCATATATTCCGGGTCAGCATTGTCACTGAGGACAATCAGCCCCGGCAAAAAAACCTGGTGGAAAACCGCTATCAGGAGGAAGGCTCAAAGCAACCGGTTCGCAAGGATGACAAGGTCGGCAGAAATGATATCTGCACCTGCGGAAGCGGTAAGAAATATAAAAAATGCTGCGGTAAAAATCAGCAGCTTTAGCAAGGCGAGGTTGCCAACAAAAAGGCAATGCCTGGCACAATAAACAAGGGGTGATGCAAATGTATTCTGAACTGGAAAAGGAATTGGAAATTATCGAGAAGCGCATTGGAGATCTGAGGGCTTCTCTTTGACACTGATCAAAAAGAAGAACAGATAAAGATCCTTGAAAAAAAAATGATGGCTGAGGGTTTTTGGGAAAATCAAGAGGATGCCCAAAGGGTTACTCAAGAGCTATCCGCTATAAAGGAAAGGCTTGTCGCCTTTAAATCGCTTCAGACAAAAGCTGAGGACCTGAGGATGACCTGGGAGCTGGGCAAGGAAGAAGCTGACCGGGATTTGGCATCAGAGGCTGAGAGCCAGATTGTAATGCTTAAAACCCTTCTTGATTCTACAGAGCTGGAAGTTTTGTTAAGCGGACCTTATGATGGCAGCAACGCTATTATTTCCCTTCATCCCGGTGCAGGTGGCACTGAATCTCAGGATTGGGCAGAAATGCTGATGAGAATGTATCTGCGCTGGGCAGAGGAGCATCAGTATAAAACAAATATTGTAGATTTGCTGCCGGGGGATGAGGCCGGAATAAAAAGTGCCACTATTGAAATTATTGGTTTGAATGCTTACGGCTATCTTTATCCGGAAAGGGGCGTTCATCGTTTGGTTAGAATTTCCCCCTTTGATTCTGCGGGCCGCAGACATACCTCCTTTGCCTCGGTGGAGGTTTTACCTGAGGTTCAGGATGATTTGGAGGTGGAGATAAGGTCCGAGGATTTGCGAATAGATACCTTTAGAGCGGGCGGAGCAGGAGGTCAGCATGTCAACAAGACTGACTCGGCGGTAAGAATAACCCATTTGCCCACCGGAATTGTGGTTCAATGCCAGAGTGAAAGATCTCAAATGTCCAACAAAAATACCTCCATGAAGCTGCTTAAGGCAAAGCTTCTTGACCTTGAGATAAAGAAAAAAGAGTCTGAAAGGGCCAGCCTTAGAGGTGAGCAAAGGGAAATAGCCTGGGGTAGCCAGATTCGTTCCTATGTTTTCCATCCTTACAGCATGGTGAAGGACCATCGCACCAATGTGGAGGTGGGAAATGTTAATGCAGTCATTAATGGAGATCTGGATCCATTTATCTCTGCCTATCTAAAAGAGAAAGCAATAAAATCCAATTAAACAGGGTGAAATGATGAAGGGGTTCTGGAGAATTGCAATTGACATTGTGGGAATAACCGCAGGGGCATTTATTACTGCCTTGGGATTAGACCTTTTTCTTATTCCGGCCAAGATCACTGCAGGTGGTCTTAGTGGTCTTTCTACTGTCCTCCATTATATTGTGGGTGTTCCGGTAGGCTTGACTATGCTTGCCTTGAATATACCCCTGTTTCTGATTGCTATCTATCGTTTGGGGGCTAGGTTTGGCTTTCGATCTCTGTATGGCACCCTTATATTGTCTCTTTTTATTGACCTGATGGTACCCTTTTTGCCGGTGGTTACTACAGATCCTCTCCTCTCCTGTCTTTATGGGGGAGTATTGGTGGGTCTTGGCTTGGGGCTGGTTTTTAAAAGCAGAGGTACCACCGGCGGAACGGATTTGGCTGCCGCTATTTTGCGTACATATACAGGAGCTAATGTAGGACAGCTTCTTTTTTTAATGGATGGGGCTGTCGTTCTTCTCACCGGACTGGCTTTCCGATCCTGGGAGCTGGCTTTATATTCAATGATTACAATTTTTGTTTCAGCTTGGCTTATTGACCTTGTTCAGGAAGGAATTAGCTATGCCAAGGCATTTTTTATAATTTCCAATAAATCTGTTGAGATGACGGAGGCCCTGCTTTATGATCTGGAAAGAGGGACCACCATACTAAGAGGCAAGGGTGGCTATTCCGGTGAGGACAAGGATGTTTTGCTGGTGGTGGTAAACAGGGCGGAGGTCACAAAATTAAAAGATTTGATTCATAATATTGACAAGTATGCCTTTGTTATTCAAACTAAGGTTCATGAGGTTTTTGGGGAAGGCTTCAAGCCTCTTTCCCTGCAAGAATCGGGAATAAGGTCTAAGAAGAAAAATACATTATAGTATGCCGTCAAAAGGATGCTTTTCGGCTAATTAAAATGGAGGTAGTAGAATGGATAGCAAGGAAATTCAGGAGCTGAGCTCCAGAGCCTATATAATCCGCACTGACATTATTAGAATGCTGGGAACTTGCGGCTCTGGCCATCCGGGGGGTTCCCTTTCCGCAGCAGATATTGTTGCTGCCCTATATTTCAAGGTGATGAGGATAGATCCTAAAAATCCAAAGGATCCTGCCCGGGATCGCTTTGTTTTATCAAAGGGACATGCCGCACCGGTACTCTATGCAGCTCTTGCCCAAAAGGGGTTTTTCCCGGCAGAGGAGCTGGCAACCCTTCGCAGTCTTGGCAGTAGACTTCAAGGTCATCCTGATATGAAAAAGCTGCCGGGGGTGGAAATGTCAACAGGCTCACTGGGTCAGGGCCTTTCTGCCGCTAGTGGAATGGCCCTGGCGGGAAAAATGGATAAGCTGGATTATCGGGTCTATGCCCTCCTTGGTGATGGCGAGATTCAGGAGGGGCAGATTTGGGAGGCGGCTATGTCTTCCGCCCATTACAAGCTTGACAATCTGACCGCCTTTTTAGACCATAATGGCATGCAGATTGATGGTCCGACAACAGAGGTAATGTCTCCCGAGCCGGTAGCCGATAAATGGCGCGCCTTTGGCTGGGATGTCCAGGTTATTGATGGACACAGCATCAAGGAAATTTTGGAAGCGGTTGAAAAGGCCAAGGCAATAAAGGGCAAGCCCCAGATGATTATTGCTGAAACAGTTAAAGGAAAAGGTGTTTCATTTATGGAAAACAAGGTAGGTTGGCATGGTGTGGCGCCAAAGCCTGATGAGGTAGAGGATGCCCTTGCCCAGTTGGTACCTTATTGCTTTTCAGCAGGGGGGGGTGTTGTTTATGAGTAAAATGGTTGCAACCCGGGAAGCATACGGCAAAGCACTGGTGGAGCTTGGCAAAAGCAACAGCCAAGTTGTTGTGCTGGATGCAGATCTTTCCAAATCAACAAAAACTGCAGATTTTGCCGCGGTTTTTCCGGAGCGTTTTATAAATATCGGTATTGCAGAGCAGAATTTAATCGGCACTGCTGCAGGCCTGGCGACTACCGGAAAAATACCTTTTGCCAGCACCTTTGCTGTTTTCGCCACCGGTCGTGCCTTTGAGCAAATCAGGAATTCCGTTGCCTATACCAATCTGAATGTGAAAATTGCCGCCACCCATGCCGGAATTACTGTAGGAGAGGATGGAGGCTCCCACCAATCAGTTGAGGATATTGCTATAATGAGAGTTCTGCCCAATATGACGGTATTTGTGCCGGCGGATGAAGCTGAAACTGCCGGGGCCATAAAGGCTGCGGCAGAAATAGATGGTCCGGTGTATATCAGATTGGGGCGCTTGGGTGTTCCCAGAGTTCATGGAGAGGATTTTAGGTTTTCTCCCGGCAAAGGGGTTGTTTTGAGGGAAGGCAAGGATGCAGCTATCGTTGCTGCAGGAATTATGGTTTCTATGGCCTTAGAGGCGGCAGATATTCTTTCCGGTCAAGGTATTGAAGCAAGAGTTATAAGCATGCATACCATCAAGCCTTTGGATGAAGAAATTATTCTTTCAGCGGCCAGAGAAACCGGGGCCTTGGTTACTGCCGAGGAGCATAGCGTTATCGGAGGCCTAGGTGGAGCAGTTTGCGAGGCCGTAGGTCAGAGCTGTCCGGTTCCGGTAAAAAGGGTTGGGCTTAGGGATGTTTTTGGAGAGTCGGGAAAACCGGCGGATTTGCTGGTTAAGTATGGACTTACCCCGGAGGCAATTGTCATTGCGGTTAAAGAGGCAATAAGCCTTAAATCCTAGTGGTTTTTATTAGTGGGATAATTTAATCTTCTACCTTAAAATGCGACAAGAGGAAGGCTCTCCTGTCGCATTTTTTTATTGAACCGGCTTTAAGCTTGTCATTAACAAAGAATAGCATTCTCGAATTTCGAATCTTGAGCCTCGAGATTCTGCTGCGAATTAAAAACAGAGGCTGACTTTAAAAGCCAACCTCTGCATAAGCAATTTATATTAAAATTCACATAGAGCTGTTTATTTGTCCAGCACCCTGATTGTTTGGGCTACCCCATCTTCCAGAGTTATTCTTATCTCCCAGTCCTCCTCCAGATCCCCAAGCTCGGAAACATCCGCACCTGAAGAGGTTGAATCTCGGAAGGTGCAGTCCTCATCCACATTTATAGTGAATTCCTGGTCATTTGACTGCTCAATTGTAATCCGTTCACGGGCAGTGTTCACATCAACCAGGATGCCTTCGACAGTTATATCGGTGTCATTGAAAACATCGATGCCGATAACATCATCTCTGGAGTTCAATTCAAGATCCACCTCAGCACCGATCATAATATCCTCAAGATCGATTTCATCTCCGTCAAGGGTTACCTCAACATCCTCATCCAAAATATAACGTTCAGAGTCAATATAGATTCTGTTTGTGCTGCCAAGGGTCAAGTCGGTAACTACTCCGGAAATGTCGCCGCTTCTTTCCTCATCTACAATTATGTCACTTATTTTTCCGTTACTGTCAAGCTGGAAGATAATTTCATCATCAGTCTCCAGCTCGGCAAGTCTGATTCTATCATCATCCTTTGTTATTGAGGCATTGGTTTCTACCTCAAATTCCTTTCTGGTGCCATCTGCAAAGCGAAGAGTTATCATAAAGTAAAAGCTGTCAATTGTCCGTACTTCAGCTTCATTGTCAACGCTTTGGGCTATTACTTCTCTAGCCTCTCCGGAAACCGAGGTCACCTTGACAATATCTCCGGTTTTAAGACTGCTGAAGGACAGCTTGCTGGTGCCGCTGAGAATTTTCAGCTTGCTTTCATTGGCGATAAATATTTGGCTGCTCCCGGAGGAGGTTCTGATAACAAACTGATTGGAAAATACGTTGGAGACAGTTCCTTCCCAGGTCTGAGAATCCAGTAATTCAATTCTCTGGATTTCATCATTGACAATTTTCAAGGTGACATACTGGTTGTTTGTCAAAAGTGAAAGATCTTTGTTTCCGGTACTGGAGGTTATAACCACAGCAGTTGCCAAAGGGTATTGATGGGTCTGATAGGCACTGTCCTGAATTTTTAAAGTCTGGCCATCATTGGTTCCCTGTTCAATAATTTTGCCGGTTATTATTTCTTCAGTTGCAGTTGGAGTTTCAGTTGTTGATCCGGAAGTATTTTCCAGATAGTTGATGTAACCGCTGTCACTGGTTACAGCCAGAACCGGGTCTCCTATACTAAAGTCAGCCAGAGAGCCGCTCTCCGAATCAAGAAAATATGCTGTTTGAGAGCTGGTAGGACGGAAAACCTGAGTGCCATCAGCCTTTGTTATAGTCACCAGGCCCGTTGTTGAATCAATAGAGCTTATGGTACCGGTGATGATGTTGGCATTTCTAAAGGTGAACCAATTATCCTGGGCAGTTTTAAACATCAGGGCAGCCATTTGGCCCCGCTTCATTTTATCGTTAGGTCCAAACTCAGTGGCAGTTATTCCCTGCATTATTCCATTTTGAGTTACGTTTGCAACAAATTGCTTGTAATCCGGGCTTATTTGGGCGCTATCAGTAAAGGTAAGCTTTTGTGGGTCACCGACAACTTTTAGCTTGTCCTTTAGGGCCAGAGAAACCAAGGTTGAAACCTCAGCTCTGGTTATAGGCTCAGAGAAAAGAAGCTGTTGTACGTAATCCTTGTGGATTAGCCCTTGCTGGGCGGCTACCACTAAATGCCCCTGTCCCCAGAACATTCCACTGGGCAGTTTTATCCCACTATTTTTCCAGTCTATTGTATTAGCCCGACTCTCCAGTCCCATTGCTCTTATAATGATAGCAATCGCTTCCAGCCGGCTCATTGGCGCCTCCGGTTTGAAAAGGTTGCCGGGATAGCCCTTCATTAGCTCAAGGGCGTAGGTCTTTTCCACCACCGGACCGGACCAGTGCTTAACCGTGTCATTAAAGGTAGCGGCACCTGCGGGAATTTGAGTCCCAAAAATGGGGAAGCAAAAAACAGTAAGCACGGCAGTGAGTAAAATACGGTAAATTTTATTACGCATCTTGATACCTCCCAATTATTGCTTGATTATTTAGACGCAGGGGAAAGATGGTTAGTTCCTTCGTTATGCTATAATGATGTAAGTTCGCTAAAAATAAGTGTTTTCCCTTTTTTATTTACTTTAAAAAAGGACTTCCCGGGCAAATTGTCGAAATTAAAATTATTGCTGTAGGTACTTAATACAGGCTGAGGTGTACAATGATTAATTTTTATAATGTAACTAAGCTTTATCCCAACGGGGTTAAGGCTTTGAATGATGTTTCCCTTAGTATTTGCAAGGGTGAGTTTGTGTTTTTAGTTGGACCCAGCGGTGCCGGAAAATCCACCCTGATTAAAATAATTTTCAGAGAAGAGCTACCTACAAGAGGACAGGTTCTTTTTGGCGGCAAAAATGTTGCTCGACTAAGGCCAAGGGAGGTTCCTTATTTAAGACGAAAAATAGGGATGGTTTTCCAAGATTTCAGACTTCTTTCCCAAAAAACAGTTGCTGAAAATGTCGCTTTTGCCATGGAGGTAATAAGTGCCTCCGGCAAGGATATTAAAAAACGAGTGCCTGAGGTTTTGGAGCAGGTAGGCTTAAAGGATAAATTGAATGTTTTGCCCAAGGAATTATCCGGTGGAGAGCAGCAAAGGGTTTGTATCGCCAGAGCCTTGGTTAATAGTCCTGCAGTGCTTATTGCAGATGAACCTACCGGCAACCTGGATCCCGACACTGCCTGGGGATTGATGGAGCTGCTGGAGGAGATAAACAAAGCCGGAACTACAGTTATTATGTCTACTCACGCCAGAGAAATTGTTGACGTTATGAAAAAACGGGTCGTGGCAATATCTCAGGGAAAGATCAGCCGTGATGAGGAATGTGGGGTCTATTGTGATGAACTTTAGAACCCTGGTATATTATTGGAGAGAAGCGATGCAATCCATTGCCAGAAATAGCTGGATATCTTTGGCATCCATTGGAACTGTATCAGTTTCTCTGATTATAGTAGGGGTTTTCACTCTGGTATTCCTAAATGCCAATCAATTCACCCAAGGCTTGGAGTCCGGACTGGAAATAAGGGCAATTTTAAAGAATGAGCAAAGCAGAACTGATTTAAATAGAATTAACTATAGTATTGAGAGCATATCCGGAGTTTCCTTTGTGGAGTTTATCTCGAAAAACCAGGCCCTTGAGGAAATGAAGGAGAGTCTTGAAAATAGAAAAGAAATTTTGGAGGGCCTCCAGAGTGAGAATCCTCTGCCCGATGCCTTCAAGGTCAAAGCAGAGACCCCGGAACAAATTGTTCCGATAGCCAAGGAGATAGAGGCTATTGAAGGAGTCGAACAGGTTATTTATGGTCAAAGCTTTGTAGAAAAACTGGTGGCAGCTACCCGCTGGATCAGATATGCTGGTGCTGGATTGTTAGGTATTTTATGCCTTGCTGCGGTTTTTCTGATTTCAACCACCATTAAAATGTCGGTTTTTGCCCGACGCAAAGAAATAGAAATTATGGTTTTATTGGGAGCAACAAAATGGTTTGTTCGCTTCCCTTATCTGTTGGAAGGAATGATTCTGGGTTTCCTTGGCTCTCTGCTGTCCGGATTGGTGGTTGGGGCAGGGTATCTTTCATTGGTAAATCACCTGGATCAAGCCCTTCCCTTTGTAAGTCTGATCACTGATAAGCTGGTTGTTTTGAAAGTCCTTGGTGGAATAGTGGGAGTGGGCTTGTTGATTGGAGCAATCGGAAGTACAATGTCCATAAGAAAATTCCTTAAGACATAGTATATTTGATTTTGCCTGTAGAAAGGTGTTGCTGAATATATGAGACGCAAGAAAAATAGATGGCTGGCTTATGGTCTGACGTTTATTCTGTCAGTATCCTTGGTTGGGGCTGCTTATGCAGACCCTTTGGAAAACAGGCTTAATGAAACAAGGCAAAAGCTGCAGCAGAAGCAAAAGGAAGTCGATTCCAGCCGAAAGACTGTTAGAAGCTATGCCAGTCAAATCAAGTCATTGGATTTGAGCATCCAGGCAAAAAATCAGCAATCCGGTGAGTTGGAGGGTAGTCTTAAATTTGCCCAGCTGGAGCTGAGCAAGGCTGAGACAAAATTGGAAGAGACCCAGAAAGAGCTTGAGGAAAGTAGCGAAGCCTTTAAAAAAAGGGTTCGTGGGCTATATATTTCAGGGAATGTCAGCTATCTTGAGGTTCTGATTGAATCTGAGAATTTTTCTGATTTTATTAATCGGGCAGAAATGCTGAAGAGAATTATTGATCGAGACATTGAAATCGTTAATGAAGTAAAGGTCAAAAAAAGAAATATGGAAATCCAAAAAGATAATATAGTGGCCAGGAAAAACAATCTTTATGCCTTACTGGCCCAAATCGAAAATGTCAAACGACAGTTGGAAAGTAATCAGGGTGAAAAACAGCTTTTGATGGCAGATGCCAATAAGGATTTACAAAAATTTGAATCTGAGGCTGAGGCACTTGAGCAACAGGAGCAGCAGATTATCAGAGAAATAATAGCGAGGCGGCCAAAGTCAGACACTCCGGCTAAGGTTGGTCCATTTACCTGGCCGGTTCCCGGATACGGCAATATTTCATCACCCTTTGGCAATCGTAAGCACCCAGTACTTGGGGGGGTAAGATTTCACAATGGTATCGATATTCCTGCCCCTGCAGGTGCCAAGGTTGTGGCAGCCCAGGATGGTACAGTTATCGATGTCAGCTATATGAGTGGTTATGGCAAGGTAGTCATGATTGATCATGGAGGCGGATTGACCACTCTCTATTCCCATCTTTCAGCTCAGCTGGTTTCTGTCGGCAGCAAGGTGGTCAAGGGACAGACTGTTGCCAAGGTGGGCAGCACAGGAATGTCAACCGGTCCTCATTTGGATTTTTCAGTAAGACTTAATGGAAATCCTGTAAATCCAAGCAGTTATTTATAGACTTTTTACTAGGGTTTAGGTTTTTTAGATAAACCGGGGTTTATTTGTAACGAGACAATGCCTGCAAGAATAAGGATTCCCCCGGCCATTTGCCAAGGGGTAAGCAGGTCGCCAAAAATCAGGGCTGAAAAGCTAACGGTTACAACTACCTCCAGGGTGCCGATTATTCCGGCAGTGCCTGCATTGATTCTCCTGAGACCGGCAAACAGAAAGAGAATGCCCAGACAGGTTGAGACAAGTGCCATGGCTGCCAACCAGACCCAGGAAGACAAAGGAAAGCTGTAGTTCAGCCCTCCTGTAGCCAATCCATAGAGGGTAAAGACTATTGCCGGAAAGGTAAGGACAAAGGCAGTTGTTACCAAAGGGTGATGGCTATTTGCCAGCCTGCTGCTGGATAATATGTATGCTCCGTAGGAAAATCCTCCTGCCAATGCCAGTAAAACTCCTTTCAAGTCAACTGTTCCACTGATATTTCCCAGCACGAAAACAAGTCCGAGAGTTGACAGGCTTAGTGCCGTCAGCTTTTTTAGAGTCAAGGGATATTTGTAGACTATAATTTCGAAAAGAGAGATAAATATCGGATGGATAAAAAGAATCAGGGCAGCCAGAGAGGATGGAATTGTGCGCAAGGACGCAAAGAAAAAGGTTCCTGCACATCCATAGCCAAGCATACTGACCAGAAATAGAGAAAATATCTCCCTAGGGGACAGAGAAACCGGCAGATTGCTTAGCCACACTGCTATCCAGATAAAAATTGAAGCAATGATAAATCTGGTAGAAAGAGTTGTAATTAAATTTATCTGACCGGCATAAGCCATTTTGACAAAGATGGCAATCAACCCAAAGCATATTGCTGCAAGTACCACCAAGGCAGAGCCGGTATATTCCTTCTTCATTATGTTTTTTCCGGCTTTCTTTATAATATTTTGCTCAAAAATGTCTGGAGCCGGGGATTTTTGGCAGTTTGAAAGATTTCCTCAGGAGTTCCCTCCTCAACAATCAGACCCTCATCCATGAAAATCACTCGGTCCCCAACCTCTCGGGCAAAACCCATTTCATGAGTTACTACCATCATGGTCATGCCCTCTTTGGCAAGGTCCTTTATTACGGCCAGCACCTCTCCTACCATTTCAGGGTCCAGGGAGGATGTAGGCTCGTCAAAGAGCATAACCTTTGGATTCATAGCCAGTGCCCGGGCGATAGCAACCCGTTGCTGCTGACCGCCGGACAGCTGGTCAGGATATACATCTGCTTTGTCACTTAAACCAACCTTTTCAAGAAGATCATAGGCAATGATTTTTGCATCGGCCTTGGACATTTTTCTAACCTTAATGGGAGCCATGGCAATGTTCTCCAAGGCAGTTTTGTGGGGAAAAAGATTGAAGCGCTGAAAGACCATGCCCAATTCAGCCCGAATATGGTTAATATTTGTCAAGGGATCAGACAGGGAGACACCTTCAATGTAAATATTGCCTGCAGTTGGCTGCTCAAGCATATTTATGCACCTTAAAAAGGTACTTTTCCCTGAACCTGAAGGGCCGATGATTACAACCACTTCATTGGCTTTGATCTGACAGTCTATGCCCTTGAGTACTTCAAGTTTCTTAAAACTTTTATGCAGATTTTCTACTCTAATCACCGGTTTTCAATCTCCTTTCAGTGTAATCGACCAGTCGGCTCAAGCCAAAGGTCATAACCAAATATAAAAAGGCAACTGTTATCCAGATTGGAAAGGCGGCATAGCTCCAGCCCACGGTCAGCTGGCCCTTTCTGGTAAGCTCTTCAAAGCCAATTACCGAAAGGAGAGAGGTGTCCTTCAGCAGAGCGATAAACTCATTGCCCAGTGGGGGAATCACAACCTTGAAAGCCTGAGGCAGAATAACATACCGCATGGCTTGCCTAGTGGTCATTCCCAGAGAGCGAGCAGCCTCCATTTGACCTCTTTCTATGGACTGGACTCCTGCTCTGAAAATCTCGGCAATATAAGCACCGCTGTTCAAGCTACAAGAAACCACTGCTGCCAGAAAAACCGGCAGAGCAAATTGCGTGAAAAACTGAGGCATATTATAGCTTTCTATAAGATAGAGCTGACTCTGCCTCAAAAGATGAGGCAGGCCGAAGTAGATTAGAAATATCTGTACCAGCAGAGGTGTACCTCTAAAAAAATCTATGTATATAGAGGCAGCAGTTCTTATTATCCTATAGCCGGAAAGACGGGCAAGGCCTACTGCAAGTCCCAAAACACAGCCCAAAGCTATGGAGATCAAGCTGATCTGAAGAGTAGACAATGCACCCCATAGCAGGATGGGATAAGTCCTTAAAACAACATCCACAATATCACCTCAAAGATTTGTACTAACAATAAATATGCGTAACACACTTGGTGTTACGCATATTGGACTGAGCAGCTTTTGTCAGAACTAAGACTACTCTGTTGGTTCACCGGGCAGATAGTCCTGTGGTTCTACACCGAACCACTTTTTATAAATTTCAGCATATTTGCCGTTTTCCTTAAGAGTTTTCAAGGCATTGTTAAAGGTTGCCAAAAGCTCTGTGTTAGCTTTAGGGAATACTATTCCATAATGCTCACTGGTCTTCAGATCACCAACCATTTTAACATCTTGATCCTTATTTTGCTTTACGAAGTATGCTGACACCGGAAAGTCATTGACTACAGCATCTACGGCTCCGCTCTTTACAGCCAGGAAGGCTTCATTGATTGTGTTATAATCAGTAACCTTCTTGGTATTAGGGATCATGCGAGCTTCATCAGCACCGGTTGTTGCAATTTGAACCCCAATGCTTTTGCCCTCTAAATCATCCCAGCCCTTTATTGTCTCATTGTCGCTTCTTACTGCAATGCTTTGTCCTGAACGATAATAGGGTACTGTGAAATTAACCTTCTTTTGACGCTCCTCAGTAATGGTCATGGCAGATACGGCACCATCCACACTGCTGGTTTCCAAAGCAGGAATAATTCCGTCAAAATTCATGCTGCGAATTTCTACATCTAAATTGGCAACCTCACCGATGGCCTTGACCAGATCGATATCAAAGCCTACATAGCTTCCGGTTTCATCCTGAAACTCAAAGGGAGCATATGCTGTATCTGATGCAATAACAACCTTTTTCTTTCCGGACTGGTCTGCATCGTTACTTCCGCAGCCGACAGCCAAAATGGCCATCGATGCAACCATTAGGGCTACCAAGAAATATCTGGATAATTTCCTCAAAACTTTCCCCTCCTAAAATAATTAAATATAATACTGTTACGGTAATCTTCCCGAATGTAAATTTTCGACCTATCTTGATAAAATCCTGCGAAGTAATTAATTTTTAGTAAGATTATTTTAATTTTCTGTTTAATTTTTCTCACAAGCAGCAAGATTGACTCTTT
>JAAXTT010000082.1 GCA_013336365.1 Peptococcaceae bacterium | reverse complement strand
CTTACCAATCCCAAGCATCTGGTACTTACTGCCTCACATCCAAGCCCTCTTTCAGCATATCGAGGATTTTTTGGCAGCAAGCCTTTTAGCAAGGCCAATCAATTTCTGGAGTCAAATAAGATTGATAAGATTGATTGGCAGATAGAAAATATTTAAAGAAAAACACCCTGGTTATTAAGAGGCTGGTATTTTAGCATTTTTAATATAGTTTATTATATTTCCATCCATAGTCATCATTATAGATCATCAGCCGACTCATTCCTCCATCGGCGATTATATCCTGACCGGTGATAAACCCGCTGTCCTCACTGCATAAAAAAATAGTTAACTTTGCAATATCTTCAGGTGTACCAATTCGTTTTACAGGATGCTGTTCTTTGTCCTCATTGGAAAATTGGCTGTATGAAGTGTCTATCCAGCCGGGAGAAATTGAGTTAACCCTGACTTTTCCGGCCAAGCTTACTGCCAGAGCATGGGTAAGGGCTGATATCCCACCCTTAGCTGCAGTATAGCTCTCGGTATCCTCTTGGGACATGTAGGCTCTGGTTGATGAAATATTCACTATTGCTCCTGCATCATTGAAATAGTTCATGAATAATTTTGCCAGAACATAGGGTGCGGTCACTCCAACATTCAGAACATATGAAAAATCGCTAAAGCTACAGCCTGAAAGAATGCCCTTATTATTATGATAGGCATTATTGATAAGGAAATCGATTTTCCCAAAGGTGTTAATCACTTGTCTTGAGAATTCCTGTAGATTTTTTTCTTCGGCAATATCACCACAAAAATAGAGCTCACAATTGCCGGCATTTGAACTCAAGTCAATTATGGCCACTCTTGCACCATGTCTTGAAAACTCCTCTGCAACAGCCTTGCCGATTCCATTGGCACCGCCAGTCACAACAGCCACCTTGTTATTAAGGTCCATTATTATTGACCTCCTTGATATTTTTCTACACAGGGCATTGGGACATTAAGGACATTGTCACCGGCTTAATAAATTTCTGATTAGGGTAAATCCAACAGCAGTCATAACTAGAGTTGCAATCAGGCCTAAGATATTGCTTAATTTACCATTTGAATATTTCCCCATTATTTTTTTATTGTTTCCAAAGAAAAGTATCAGCAATATCAAGGGCGGAGCAATTAAACCATTTACAGCTGCTGAGTAGTAGAGAGCTTTAATTGGGTTTATTCCAATAAAATTGATAAGAACTCCGATTATTAAGGCAATGGTGATTACTCCATAGAATCCATAGGCGTCTTTCGGTTTTTTACCCAAGCCGGTTTGCCAGCCGACAAACTCAGAAACTGCATAGGAAGAGGACCCTGCCAGAACAGGCACTGCAAGAAGCCCGGTACCTATTATTCCTATAGCAAACAGAATATAGGCAAAGTCACCGGCTAAAGGACGTAAGGCCTGAGCTGCTTCCTGAGCTGAATTAATAGAGGTAATCCCAGCAAGATGGAGGGTTCCGGCAGTCGTGAGCATAATCATAAATGCAGATAATACAGTGTAAAACATGCCAATAAAGGTATCAATTTTCATTCCGGAAATATCTTCCGGGACAATATTAGGTGTTCCCACGCCAATATTACTTATTTTATGGTCTACAATAGCTTTTTCAACTTCTTCATCTGCTTGCCAAAAAAACAGATAGGGGGAGACAGTTGTTCCTAAAAAGGCAGTAACATTAAAAATAAAGCTTTCCGAATAGGTCAGATTGGGCATTATTGTGTTGCGTAAAATTTGCCACCAGTCATGATTTACCAAAAAGGCAGTAACGTAATAGGCAAAAAGAGACATGGTTAGGGTTGCCAGGATTTTTGCATAGTATTTATAATTCAGAAATATCTCAAGCATTAAGATAAATACAGTAATAAGAATAATCCAAAAAAGAAAGGAAAATCCAAAAATCATTTGAGCTGAAGCTGCCATTGCTCCAAGGTTTGCCCCGATGTTTATTATATTGGCAAATAATAACAGAGAAATTGCGGAATACCCCAGCCACTTGGGACACCAATCCTTCATGAGTCCTGTTAGGCCCTTCCCTGTAACTAAACCAATCCGACCACACATTTCCTGAATTGTTGCAGCAAAGATGCCGGAGATAGGGGAAAGCCAAAGCTGTCCATAGCCGAACATTGCTCCTGTTTGTGAATAGGTAACTATTCCTGAGGGATCATCATCAGAGGCCCCGGTAATAATTCCCGGACCAAGCTTTTTTATAAGGGCTTTAATTTTATTGAATTTGCTCAATCCTCCCTCAAAAACTTTATTATATGGAAAGCTTGAAGAATAAGTTATTTTATAATTTATAGCAGGAAATTTCTATATATATTTGATGAAAAGGTAAAATTTTCCTGCTGAGCAATAAAGGCTATCTCTTCAATAGGAACCATATAGAGGAAATTTTACCTTAATTAAAGGATTATTGATTAAAATCGATAGTATTAATATAATAATATCATCAAATAACTATAAAGATAGCCATTGGGTCTGGGAGGTTCCGGATGAAAGATAATTATGGGGAATGAGTCTGGCACGTGCAATAAAAAAGCTAAGGCTGTTTACGAAAATATAGACAGCAGTACATTTACCTCGTCTTATGTGCCTCAGGGTTTGGTTTGTCATGAAATTATTTTTGATGACAGGGGAAATCCCATTAATTATAAAATTATCAGTGTGAATAAGGACTTTGAGGATAAAACCGGCTTAAAAAAAGAGGATCTTCTGGAAAAAACCATATTAGATATAGTTCCCGGTATGAATAGGCAATGGATAGAAGTATTTGCTAAAGTGGCAATGACAGGTGAACCATACCATTGCCAGGGTTATTGTGAGAATTTGGATAAATATATAAGTATTTTCGCATATTCATCAATAAAAGGACAGTTCAATATATTATTTACAGATATTTCCGATAAAAAAATAAATGATGGGCAGTGTCCGGAAAGTGAAGATAAATACCATCTTCTGGTGGAGAATTGCCATGACATAATCTATACCTTTGACCGCAATATGATAATACGGTATATTTCTTCAGCTGTTGAATGCCTGCTGGGATATTCTGTTTCTATGGTGACAGACATGCCTGTACATTCTTTTTTGCACCCTGATGATATAAAGTCTGCCTGGGAGGCAGTGGATGAAATGACAGTAAGTGGAAAGGTAAAAAGAAACATAGAGATGCGTGTTAAGCACTCTGATGGAACATGGCGCTGGTATAGTGCCAATATAAGTTTTACTGACTGTGAAGCCGGTAACAGACCCATTTTTCAGGGCGTTGCCAGAGATATTACCGAGCGTAAAAACGCAGAGCGAGCTATTTTTATTGAAAAAGAAAAATTCAAAGCTACTTTGCTCTCTGTTGGTGATGGAGTTATTGCCACAGATACAAATGGCGATATTCTTATTATGAATGAGTCTGCAGAGAGTCTTACCGGTTGGTGCAAGGAGGATGCTGTTGGCAGCTTTATTGGTAGGATAATTAAGATGATTAACATCGGTACAGGAGATAATAATGATTGCTGTTTACAGAAGGTTTTGGAATCCAGCAGTTTGGTGAATTTTTCAAGTGACTGTGTGTTGATTTCCAAAGCAGGTAAAAAGCTGGCGATAGAAGGAAATGCCAGTCCAATTTGGGATCAAGAGGGGAATATAAGCGGAGTAGTAATTGTTATGCGGGATTCTACAGAGAAGAAGAAAAAACAGGCAGAAATTGAGTATTTAAGTTTTTATGATCAGCTCACCGGGGTTTATAATCGCAGATTTTTTGAGGAAGAGCTAAAAAGACGGAATGTGGAAGTAAATTTGCCGTTATCTATAGCTATTTTGGATGTAAATGGTTTAAAGCTGGCTAATGACGCTTTTGGCCATTCACAAGGGGACAAGATTCTTAAAGATGTTACAAAGGCAATAATAGCAGAATCTCGCACTGATGACATTGTTGCTAGGATTGGTGGGGATGAATTTGTTATTTTGCTGCCGAAAACAAGCCATAATCAAACTCAGATAATAATTGACCGGATGCGCAAGGCAATTGTCAAGGAAAAAGTAAATGATATTAATCTGTCAGTTTCCTTTGGCTGGGCAACTAAGACAGAAATATCCCAGGAATTACAGAAAATACTGCTTGAGGCTGAAGACAATATGTATGCCTGTAAGCTTTCTGAAAGTCCGGGTATAAAGCATAAAACTATTAAGGTATTGATGAAGACTTTATATGAGAGAAGCAGAAGTGAGGAGTATCATTCAAGGTGTGTCAGCCAGCTGTGTGAAAAGATGGGAATAGCAATGGGCTTGACTCAGGCCAGCACAAATGAGCTTAAATTGCTTGGGCTGATGCATGATATTGGGAAAATTGCTGTGAGTGAGGATATCTTAAATAAGCCTGAGCAGCTAAATCATCCGGAATGGTTGCAAATAAGAAGACATTCCGAGACAGGGTACAGAATTTTAAGCTCAGTGAATGAATTTTCATTGATTGCGGAATATGTGTTGGCTCATCATGAAAGATGGGATGGCAGGGGCTATCCCAAAAGACTGTCAGGCAACAATATACCTGTTCAGGCCAGGATTTTATCAGTTATTGATGCCTATGCGGCAATGACCGGTATTTGCACTTATCAGAAAGCAATAAATAAGGATGCAGCTGTTGAGGAAATTAAAAATAAGGCTGGGACTCAGTTTGATCCCGATATTGCCAGGATTTTTGTGGAAGGGGTTCTGAATGGAATCTGGGAGTGAAAATCCCGGTTAATTATTCGAACACCTTTTTATTTGTGGAGGTTATTCAAAATGGCAGAATTGCCGGAAATATTTAAAATCAGCAGACAAATGGACAGGGAATTGGCAGGAAAGAAAATATTCGGTCTTACTTTGCTTCAGGAAAAGAATTTAAATATTTTGCCTCAGGATTTTATAAGTAGATGTGTTGGTGCGTCTATCGCAAAGGTTTCATATAAGGGTAAATGGTTCAAAATGGATTTGGACAATCATCTTAGTATTCTTGTTTCTTTAGGTATGGGTGGGGACATATTATTTTATGAGGATTTGAATATTAAAGAAAAATACCAGATAAAGATGGATTTTACCGATGGCAGTAGTTTTTCGATAAAATTTTGGTGGTTCGGACGGTTTTTGCTTTTCACCCAAAAGGAACTTGCAGAAGATTCAAGTATAAGTGATTTGGGAGTTGACCCTTTCAACGAGGAATTCACCTATGAGTATTTTAGAGGACTATTTGCCGGCAAAAACACCCAAATCAAGAATTTTTTAATGGACCAAAAAAATATCAGCGGTATTGGCAATATGTATATGCATGATATTCTGTTTTCAGCCCGGTTACATCCTAAAAAAAAGATATCGGATATGAAGGAAGATGATTTTAAGCTTTTGTATCAAAGCATCCTAAGTATCCTTAGATTTTCCCAAAGCAAGGGAGGGTCGTTTTATGAAAAGGATTTTTATGGCAATCCGGGGGACTATGGATCGGAGGATTTTTTGGTTGGATATAAGGAAAATACACTTTGCCCAAGATGCAGCATTGTGATTGAAAAAATAAAGACAGGCAGCACTGCAGCCTATATATGCCCTAACTGCCAGAAGATATAGCAAATTTATGAGCAAGCAGTCTTTATCCTTCCTTGACCTTCCTGTAAATATGAATTACAATAGTAACAGAAGTAAAACTGTTTCATGTTCCAAATAGGCAAATCAATTACCCAAAAAACGGGGGCGTAATGGTTTCGACGGGGGAACAGGTGACAGAAGTAGCGAGCCGGGGTTCCATCTGCCCGCAAATCGGTGGAAAAACATTAATTGCCAACAACGAAAATTACGCTTTAGCCGCTTAGTTGCGGTTGACGTCTCACCTGCGTTGGGCCCGTGGCCTAGGCTGAGGCGACACTTAAACGGGCTTGCCTGAAAATTGATTTTCGGAGATTTTTAGGGACACTTACCGAAATAGCTCCAAGGAAGGCTGGCTGTGGCCGTCTGAGGAGCGAAACACAAATCACTGCCTGCGCTCGGAGACACTTCTGTGGTCTTTCTTTCGGACGGTGGGTTCAACTCCCCCCGCCTCCACCAAATCTAATGACTATCTTTGATACAATTATGATTTGCTACAAATGACAAATGGATATTAAATAAAATACTTTAAAAAACGCAGAATAAGGGCTTTAGAGGTCATGAGTATGACTTTTAAAGTCCTTGTTTTTGTTTGTTGAGATAATTATTTTTAGCTTATTAAAGATGTGGAATGTTTGCTGGAGAAAGGTGTACCCCCTGATTTTACGGAGATAATAAATAATTAAAAGGTATAGGAAAAATTAAAAGGTTTAATCTTGATATGTTTCCTCTTACTGCCTGGAACGATAAGACTTTTATATGACATTCTATCCATCGCCGTAACCTTCAATCTGTCCACGATATGCCTACACCACTTTTGCGAAGTATACCGAAAATGAGGTCAAAATAGGCGGTGGACTATTACTGAATGTTATCTAAGCAAAATTTGGATAAGTTGAGATTATAAAAGT
>JAAXTT010000199.1 GCA_013336365.1 Peptococcaceae bacterium | reverse complement strand
CCCTGCTCCGGATGAAATTGAAAAAGGCAGTATTATTGGTGGCTTTGCACATAATCAGGTAATTGCTTTAGCTGATAAAGTAGTAGATGCGGTTAAGTCCGGTGCCATCAAGAAGTTCTTTGTTATGGCCGGTTGTGATGGGAGAATGAAATCAAGAGATTATTATTCAGAGTTTGCCCAAAAACTCCCTAAAGACACTGTAATCCTGACAGCCGGATGTGCAAAGTACCGCTATAATAAGCTTGACCTGGGAGATATAGGAGGCATACCCAGAGTTTTAGATGCGGGGCAGTGTAATGATTCTTACTCCCTTGTAGTTATTGCTCTCAAGCTGAAAGAGGTATTTGGACTTGATGATGTAAATAAATTGCCTATTGCCTACAATATTTCTTGGTATGAACAAAAAGCAGTGATTGTTTTGCTGGCCTTGTTGCATTTGGGTGTGAAAAATATTCATCTGGGACCCACCTTGCCTGGGTTTTTATCTCCTAATGTAGCTAAGGTTCTTGTGGATAACTTCCAAATTGCAGGTATCGGCACTGTCGATGAGGATATTAATCTATTTATGAATGCCTAGGTTTTTAAAGATATCAAGGATAGAGAACCTTAAATAATGATAAAGGGCTTGCCATTGAGGCAAGCCCTTTATCATTATTTAAGCTGAAGTCATATTAAGATTAAGAACTAATCTGTTATAATAAAAACGAGTTTTAGGCTTAAATTACTCTTTGTAAAATTAGATGAGAAGGTTATGGTGATTATGATCAAGCTTGTTATTGTCAATGAAGAAAAATGCAACCCGGAAAAATGTGCAGGAGGTCAGTGTATCGCTGTATATTCTTGCAGCTGGAAGATTATTGAACAGAACAGCCCGTACGATAAGCCGGCTATTGATCTGAAGAGGTGTCTTGGCTGTGGACGGTGCACATTTACATGTCCTATGGGTGCTTTGGAGGTAATCGAAAAATAAAGAGTGAGTCTTACAGCAACCGGGGATATAGGCTTTTAGCCCAGTAATAAATAAAGGTAAAGGGAGGCTGTTTAAATTGAAAAAGACGGTGTTTTTATTATTGGCATGCCTATTGTTTATTTTTCCCGGAGTTGCGGGAGCTGAGCCGGCACCCGGTAACTATGGAGATATCAAAGGTTGGGCGGAGAATGACATTGACGCTGTCACAGGGCTGAGGTTGATGAAGGGCACAGGAACCAACAACCAAGGACAGTTGATTTTTTCTCCTGAGGCTAAGGTCAGCCGGGCCCAATTAGCCACAGTTTTGCTGAATACATTTAATCTTGATTACGGTTACATTCGATTTATTAAACAACCGCTGGCAAGTGATTACTTTGGGGATGTCAATAATTCCGATTGGTATGCCAACTCATTGGTGATGGGTGTTATTAACAATATTTTTGTTGCCGGCGGTGATTTTAAGCCTGATAGTCCGGCCAGTCGACTGGAAATTGCCCAAGCAGTTTACCGGTCTTTTCAGGCAAAAAACATATCAGTACCTATGATACAGCTTATGCCTATATTTGAAGACACAGGCACTCTATCCCAAGATGAAATGAACGCAGTGGTATTTGTTAGCAACACCGGTATCCTAAAGGGGAGCAATAATAGCTTTAAACCAATGGAAAGCATGACTCGTTGGGAATTGGCAGGGCTATTGATGCGCTGTGTTCAGTTGATGGCTGTGAATGAAAACAGCCTAGGTGGGGAGATACAATTATCCTCGGGACAGACCTTTTACCTAAGCTTGCCCAGCAACCCCACCACCGGCTATAGCTGGAGCCTAAAAACCGGTGTTGAAGGAGAAGTAATCGCCATAAGCGGCAGTACTTATCTGGAGGATGATTTAGATGAATCAGTTCAACCGACGGTGGGTCGTGGTGGCAGGCAATATTGGCATTTTGATGCTTTGCGGGAGGGAAGTACCAATCTGCAGATGATTTATACTCGTCCCTGGGAAGACACTGAGACCCAAAGCTTTAACCTAAAGGTCAGGGTCACCTCATCAGCTGCCAAATTATTCGCTAAAATCAGCTCAAGGTTTTTGTACAGCGAATCCGACACCATAAGTGTTAATCTAAATATACCGGTCATAAGTGGTTTGACTGATGATTCAATTCAATTCGGGTTTAACAGCCGATGGGAAAAAGACGCTATGGACTTACAGGACAGACTGTTAGTGGAAATTGAGGATTATGTAAAGTATAATCAACAAAACAATTTTCCTATACGCCCCTTCCAGTTGTTTACTAATTACCGGCTAGGAAGTATAAATGAAAAAATGTTGAGCCTTTTTGTGGATTACTATCAATATACCGGAGGGGCACATGGGATAACTGAGCGAAGACCCTACAATTATAACCTGCAGAGTGGTGCAAAACTGTCCATAACCGATCTTTTTCAGGCTGACTATGACTACCGGTCAGTAATCAATCAAATAATCCGTGAGCAAATAG
>JAAXTT010000015.1 GCA_013336365.1 Peptococcaceae bacterium | reverse complement strand
ATTATCTGGTCTCTGGGAATAAGAGTATTATCCAAATCAAAAAGGACACAACGAATACCCCTGTTATACAACAGGTCAGGCTCAATGCTGAGAACAGAGCTGACATACATTTTTGGCATCAAAAATCTAGTTATTTATAATACCCCCTAAATATTAACTAAAAAATATAACCTAAGCATATTACAATTAAATGCGCTATATTAGCATTTTTGAAAGGGTTTCCGAATCAAGTGCTCTAGACAGGGCATCTTCCCTGCTAATCAGTCCCGAGAAACAAAGGTTTTTCAATGCAGAATCCATCGACTGCATACCAAACTTTCCTCCGGTCTGAATTTGGCTGAGTATTTGATGAGTTTTTCCTTCTCTTATCAAATTTCTTATAGCCGGAGTCGCTACAAGAATCTCAACTGCAGCAGTCCTTCCGGGCCTATCCATCCTTGGAATAAGTATTTGTGAGACAACTCCCTGAATACTGTTGCCAAGCTGAACTCTTATCTGTTGCTGTTGATGAGGTGGAAATACGTCAATAATTCTGTCAATAGTCTGGGGCGCACTGGAGGTGTGTAAGGTTCCAAAAACCAGATGACCTGTTTCTGCAGCTGTAATTGCAATGCTGATAGTTTCCGGATCTCTCATCTCACCTACCAAAATAACATCAGGATCTTCACGCATAGCTGCTCTAAGTGCACTGGCAAAGGAATTTGTGTCATGTCCTATTTCTCTTTGGTTAACTATACTTTGCTTGTGCTGGTGAACAAATTCTATGGGATCTTCCAAGGTAATTATGTGACGCCTGCTTCCACTGTTAATCAGGTCCAGCATGGCTGCCAGAGTCGTTGACTTACCGCTTCCTGTGGGTCCGGTAACCAGCACCAGGCCCCGAGGCAGATCAGTAAAGCTTTCAAGAGTGTTTGGAAGTCCCAGGTCTTTAAGACAAAGCACCTTTGAACTAATAATTCTCACTACCACACTTACATTTCCCTGCTGTTTAAAAACATTTACCCGATAGCGACTGACATCAGGGATTGAATAAGAGAAATCCAATTCCCCTTTTTGTTCAAATAATTCATACTGATCCTCGGTCATTATCTGACGAGCAAGGGACTCTGTATCTGTCGGCATAAGCTTGCCAACCCCAACTGCCTGAGCTCCAAGCCTTTCTTTAATATCAGGAGAATCAAAGGCTGATAGGACTCCGTTCAGACGGAATACAGGTGTGCTGTTGACTGTTATATGAACATCTGAAACTCCCAAATTCGTAGCCAAGGTAAGTATTTCATTAAAATTCAATTTGATTATCCTCCCTCGGTCTGCTTAATCGAATGCTATCTATCCCAATATACTTCTCTTATTGCTCTGGATTTTTTTGTGCTTTAACCCTTTGCTGCACCCGATTCCGGATTCACTTCACCAGCTGCCTCCGCTGTCCCAGAATTGTTGGAATTTATTTCTGTCGGACCGGTATTTTCAGAGGCTTGATTTTTATTTGATAATTCAGAATCTGTAGCAACATTTTTTTGTTCGACTACTTTGAATATACTGAAGGGAGCACTGGGGTAGCCGGTATCATCCATATTCATAAAAGGATATTCCAAAGGGTCTGATTGGACCTCATTCAATATATAAAATTCGATTTTCATTTTTGCAGCAATATTAAGATTTCCCAAAGGGACAAGCTCTATTTCCATTATCCTGCAGAGTCTTGGAAAGTTCTCAATCTCATCTATAAAACTGTACATATCAAACTTGCTACCCTTAGCATCAAAGGAAATTGTGAAGCTACTATAATTTCCTTTATCAATAACCTTGCTGAAAATAATATCCGGAGTATATAAATTATGTTTTTCTATCGATCTGCTAAAATACACTAATAGACCAAGCTTGTCTGGATTACCTGGTACTCTTTGATAAATTTTCTTGAAATCCTCTTCTATATTGTTAATTTCAGCAAGGAGCAAACCAGGCTTGTCATATCTCTTTCCAATTAGATTATTCATCTTTATTTCATTGCTGTATATTTCATTTTTTAATTGCTTGATCCTGAAAATCTGACCTGATAATAAAAATTTATAATAAATAAAAACACCAAAAAGAACCAAAAAAAGAACAATCAGTATTTTCTCACGCCTATTTAGATTCCAGGTTGCTTTTAATTTTTCCGATAGCAGCATTTATTTCAGCACCCTCATTTTGCCTATTCTCTTCATCATCCCTGTTATCCATGACCTGCTCAGAATCCTTAAATATTAAATTAAACTGAATTTTTTCTGATCCTCCAGTCAGTGGAACCTTTTCTATGTCAACTGCTTTAAAAACATCCATTCTTCTTAGCCCTAGGGCAATCTTAGCTACCTCAACCGGTCCTGGTGCTGTAAAGACTATATCTGCCCCATTGCCAGAGCTGATAGATAGCTGGGAGATGTAGGCCCCGGCAGGAAATTGCTCCGAAACTCTCTGAACGAATGGCAAAATCATTAGCAAATTATCCCTTTCCAATTGATTGACAATATCTATGCTTTCTGAGAGTGCGTTTTTTCTTGAAATAAAATTATTGTATATTGATTCCGATTTATTTAGTGTAGCAATTTCCTTCTTTTCTGCCGTCAATTGATTTTCATATTTTCTTTCTAGACCATAGGGAACAAAAAACATCAACAAAAATACAACCGATAGTAAAAAGGAATAAATTACCAACAACCTCTTGCTTCTTTTTTCCCTGTGCTCCAAGACAATTCTATCGGGAAGAAAATTCATATCCCTTGTAAAGAGTCTTTTCAAGGTCACACCTCTCTAATTGCTAGTCCCACATTTCCTGCATAAACTGAAGCGGAAGCAATAAATTCCTCACAGGAGATAAGCTTATTCTTAGCAAGATTATCCCTGTCAAGGCTGGGTTTAACTAAAATCCCAAGACTATTTCCCAGTATTTCCAATGCATCAGGGTTAACACATATCTCTCCGGCAAGATAAATCAGATCAACTGACTTGCCGAAATGTCTGGCTGAAAAAAAATTCAAATAGCCCCTGATTTCCTCTGCCAAGGTAAAAAAATCATCATTATTAAATATATCAATATTATTGGGATTGTCTGCATATAGTACAAGATTTTTGCCCTTGAAAAGCATAAGTCTCATTCCGGATCTACCGGCCTCAACTGCCACCATATCGGTATTATCCCGAGCAAGCAGCCTCCACAAAACATTAGGAAGTATATCTATGTTTACAACACCTAAATCATTGTCCTCAATAGAACTAACCGCATCCTCAATACAGCTTTTAGGTACCGCTGCCACCATTATATTAAAGAAGTCTCTATTTTGCTCATTTATTAATTCCATCAGCTTATAATCAAATTTATATTCCTCTGAACTTACTGGAATATATTCGTTCATTTCCAAACCCATATGGGATTCCAAATCCTTCTGGCTCATAGCCGGAACCTGGATAGATCTGGAGATAATCCCCATATAGCTTAATAAAATACTTACTTCCTTGGTTTTTATGTTATGCAGCTCCAAAAAATCCCTGATCAAATCAGCTTTAACAACTGAGCTATTATCATTAAATCCATTATTGTCCAGAAAAATAATCCCATAGTTAATAATCTTTACAGCCCCGGAGGACAAAATTGATACCTCGGTTATTCTAATGTGCTGTTCATTAAACTCTATTAACAGTCTGTTCTTATTAAAAAATTTTATTTTCATCTGAATACTCTTTTCTGTAATCTGACAATAACCAGATTAATTTGTTATATTTCCTTTTCTCGATGTAGCTTTGCCATGATTGCAGTAATCCAGAAAAATCTTGTACGGATATATAATACCATTATATTCTGCCTCAATATTTATTACCAAAATCCGGGGAGTGTTTTCAGGTTCTGAATGAACATTATAGAGAGTATTTGAATTATCATAGGAATATTCTATTTTGATATCCGAGGTACCTAAATCTCTCTTTAGGGCATCTAGCAGCTCACCTTTACTGCTGTTCAATACAGAAAAATAATGATTATTAATTCCATTAAGCACATCAGGAGCAGGAAGCTCCGGGTTTCCTTCCCTGACAACCTGGGTTATATAATAATTCCACTTGGCAGAAGCATAGTCTGCAGCTGCCTCAGCCACATAAAAGGCTTCCTTGCTGTCATTATATCTATTAGCTGCCAGCTTTTCCTGGGTTACCGCATAGATTATTATATTCATAATAATCATTACAGCGCCCATTATCAGCATCACTGTCAGAAGGGCTACCCCTTTATTATTATTAAAACTCTTTACCAAGTACCCTCCCCCTTACTCAATAAAGTCAATATAGTATTTACGTTCAAGACGAAGGCTAGTACTTAGACTTAGAGGTATAGCCTCTTCTGGCTTAAGTACCGGAACAGCATCTATATATATATTGACAAAGCTTTGAGGATTTAAGTCCACGGGATTTAACTGAGGGTCCTGGTCACCTCGAATAAAATCAAATCTGATGATACCATCAGCAACAATATTTCCTTCACTGTTTAATATTTGTCCATAGACGTTGCCGGCAGGCAGATAGTAGTAATATTTATACTTTGCTACCTCTGTTTGGTCTTTGTCTGTATTGGCAAAAAAATTTATCAAAGGAATGTAAAGAAATGAACCCTCCACGTCCGGATTCGGTCGTTTTTCGTAAATAACCCCTTCAGCCACTGCACCTGGATCTGGGGCAAGAGAAATTACCTCGTACCGACTAAGTAGAAAGCTGATTCTATCCATGGCAATCCTTGCCTCTGAGTAAGAATCCGCATCCCCACTATACTCATTCTGATATTTTATATTAAATCCCAGAAAGTTGTAAACAACTAAAAGAAATACTCCCAGGACAGCGGTTCCCATCATAATTTCAATAAGAGTAAAGCCTCGGTTATTTTTATATTTTGCATAATAAAATTTATATCGTCTATCCATTACAATCCCCTCCACTCAATGTAGGTAGATTATAGTGAAAAGATGTTTGAGCGGTTTTATTATAAAGCCCCAGATAATAACCATGGTCAGAAACTGAAAATCCGGATACATTATCAATATAGTCTGTTAATAGCGGTACCATGGAATTATCTACAGCATAATAGCCAAAATTCAAAATAATATTTCCCGGATTTCCCTGGTTGAATTTTACTTTAAAATAATAATTTACATCTTCATGTATTAATATGTGGTTAATCAAACCTATAGATCCCCCGGGATAATCCACTACCAGGTCGACGTTTCCATTATTTCCCTCAAAATAGAATTTATATTCACCATCTGTGCCTTCATCCAACACAACCAGACCAGATTCACATACCCCTTTATCCAGCGCTCCAACCTTAATATCCACTTTATATTCAAATTCAGGTACATAGGTCCTTACTAAACTATATATGGGTGCTATCGCTCCCGGTTCTGTAACAACAAGATAAGGCGGATCTCCGGGAACCTCACTGGGGACAATATCCCAGCTCCCCATGTCTACCGGCTCTACACTATCCGGGGTAGGATCTGTAGACCAATTAATGGGATTATATATCACCTCTTCCTCAGTATATAGGTCAACTGTTTCCCTTGGAGGCAGCCAGGCTCCGAAAATATAATCATTAGGTGCTTGACCGATTGTAATTTTCAGCATTTTCCCATTAGCAAGTGCTGATGTTTCATACTTAACCAGATAGCTTTTAGAAACCAAGATGTCATTCGGATAATTTATTGTTTTTTCCCATGAAACAGGGATCGAATCTAAATTATTCCAGGCATTAACTTTTATTTTTTCAATTTCTGCTTGAGCCAGCTCAGCCATTTGAATTTGATCCAAGGAATTAGTGCGATTACCCTCAACAAAGCCATAAATACTGCTGACAGTGGTCAAAAAAATACCGAAGGCAACTATTGCCATAATAATCTCAATTAAAGTAAAGCCTTGATTGTTTTTAAGATACCTGAGCAATTAATTAACCTTCCTTCTGTAGTTTAGCGCCGAATATTGCTCAGCATTCCCATCATAGGCAGCATAACTGAGATAATCACAATACTTACCACACTTCCGATAACCAACAACATGATAGGCTCAACCATTGCTACCAGTTTAGAGAATCCTGCTTCGGCTTCGTTATTATAGAAATCGCCCATTTCCTTTAGGATATTTTCCAGTTCCCCTGTTTCCTCCCCAATATGAATCATTTGAATAGCCATGGAATCAAAATATTTTGCCTTGTCCAAATTCAAGGCCAGACTTTCTCCTTTTTGCAGTCCTTCTATGGCAAAGTCTATAGATTGCTCAGCCAAGGCATTGTCTAAATTCTGCTTGATAAAGTCAAGACTCTGTAGCATAGGTATGCCACTCTTTATCAATATGTGAGCAGTTCTGGCAAAACGGAGAGTCGTCACATTTCGCATAGTAACCCCCAAAATAGGGGTTTTAAAAATAAGCCTGTCAAGGACAAGTCTGCCCCGGGATGTTTTTACCGAGATGGCAAAGCCCGCCCCAATCATCAATAAAACAACGAAAATTAATAAGAAATAATCCCTGACTATATTCCCTATGCCAATAACAATTCTTGTCAATAGGGGTAAGGTACTTCCTGAGGCGGCAATCAAGGTAACCATCTGGGGTAATAGAAAATTGAAAAAGAAAATAATTAGGCCAATTGCCATAATAATCATAACTATTGGATAAATAGCTGCTGATTTTATTTTCTGTTTGATTCTGCTGTCATTTTCATAAAATTCACCCATATTTATCAAGACTTCATCCAGACTGCCACTGGTTTCCCCAGTGGCCACCATACTTGTCAAAAGATTGGGCATATATGATTCTCGCCCAGACATAGCTTCAGCTATGGTTCTTCCCTTTTGCACCTCTTGATGAATTTGGGTAATTTCGCTGCGTAGCCTTTTATTCGATGCCTTGTCGGCCATAATCTCTAACCCTTTAAGGATATTGATTCCCGAGGCTATTATTATCGCCAGCTGCCGACAGAATTGGCTTAACACATCACTCTTGATTTGTTTCTTATATTTGAAGGCTTTCAAATCAAAGGACATGCTATCCCGGACATTCTCAATCCTTACAGGAAGCAGTCCTTGATTTTTTAGACTTAATCTGACATTTAGGATATTTTCCTCATTAATCGAACCCAAAACAATTTTGCCCTCATTGTCCAAAGCCCTATAATTGTAGTCCTGCAACAACAGCTCCTCCTAGGGAAATAATTCAATTCCAATTGGCGACTCTAAGTAATTCATCCAGAGTAGTAACACCATCAAGGACCTTTTGACGACCATCCATCCACAGGGTCGTCATCCCACCCTTGATGGCAGCTTCATGGAGCTCATCAGTAGATGCTTTTTGATCAATTAATAGCCTAATCTCTTTCTCAACCTCAATTATTTCGAACAAACCAACTCTGCCCTTGAAGCCGGTCTCATTACAATAGCCACAACCTTTACCATGATAAATGATCAAAATATCCTGTGGGCTCCAGCCCAAAATATGTTTTTCCCGTTCACCCGCTTGCATTCCTTCACGGCAAAAGGGGCAAATCTTCCTTACCAGTCTTTGGGCAACTACTCCGATAATCGAGGAAGATAGGATGTAGGGCTCCACCCCCATATCTACTAGCCTGGCCACTGCCCCAGCAGCATTATTGGCATGAAGAGTGCTTAGTACCAAATGTCCGGTTAAAGCCGCCCGAGAGGAAATGTCGGCAGTTTCTGAATCTCTTATTTCTCCTACCATTATTATATCGGGATCCTGCCGCAGCATTGAACGAAGACCGGTAGCAAAAGTAAGACCCGCCTTGATCATAATCGGGGTTTGGTTTATCCCCTTCATATTGTACTCGACTGGGTCTTCCAGGGTTATTATGTTCTTTTTTTCATCATTGAGCTCAGAAAGCATGGCATAAAGGGTTGTGGTTTTACCACTGCCGGTGGGTCCGGTGACTAAAATTATGCCATAGGGCTGATTGACCAAACTGGAAAACTTTTCCAAATCCTTCAGGCTAAAGCCCATATTTTCCTTGCCCAGCATAAATCTGTCTCTATCCAGTACTCGGAAAACTATTTTCTCTCCGTGAATTGTGGGAACAATAGAAATTCTCAAGTCAATTTCCCGATTGTCCACCACATACATTATTCTTCCATCCTGAGGAAGTCTTTTCTCGGATATATTCAGCCCAGCCATAATTTTAACTCGGCTGGCCACAGCTCCGTGAGTATTAAGATCAGTAGTCAGCATTTCCTGAAGAACTCCATCAACCCTGATTCGGACTCGCATCTGATCATAGTTGGGTTCTATATGGACATCACTGGCTCCGCTACGGACTGCATTCTCAATAAAGGAATTAACCAACCGTACAATAGGCGCGGAGTTAACTACCAGAGAAGATTCCTCCAGTCCGGCCAAGACATCTGCCTGCCCCTGGATGAAATCCTCTGCAACCCTCACTGCATTAGCCTGAATAAACACCCTTTTGATTGTATCAAGAATATCTCTTTCAGTAGCTAAAACAGGAATAACCGGCACCTGAACCAGAAGCCGGACATCTTGAATTGCAATTTGATCCAGGGGGTCTCTCATAGCCAAATACAAATGACCCTTGGTCATTTGTATTGGCATTACCAGATGGCGACGGGCAAGGTTCTCCGGAATCATCGAGGCAATCTTTGGCTCAATGGTTATCCGACCCAAATCCACGCTTTCTATCCCCAGCTGTGACTCCAAGGCCTTAGTCAGAGCTTCTTGAGTTAAATAGCCTTCATCCAGTAAAAACTGGCCCAGTCTTTTGCCGGCATTTTTTTGCTTTCCCAAGGCTTCCTTAAGCTGATTCTCAGAAATCACCCCGGCTTTAACCAAGATATCGCCCAGATATATCTTTTTATTTCCCTGATTGGCAGTTGTCATGGTAGCCTACGGTGTTACTTCGGTTGCTGCCATTGGTGCGCCGGAATTATCATAAGGAGTGATTATTACCTTGTCAATTTTATATGGATCAGCTACTGTACCCGAACCGGTCTGCTCATAGCCAACAAAAATCATACCCTCATTATCGGCATCTGTAGCAGTAGGGGCAGTTACAGTTTTGGCATTGGCCACAGTCACGGCCACAGTGGTATCCATGGTAGCTGCGGCAACAGCACCGGTTTCATTTGTAAAGGGATTTTCCAAGCTGCCAGTTGCACTGACCACAGTGTTGGCAAAGGATGTTTGCTGAGCTGCGGCAGTTCCCGAGGTGGTATTTTGATATCTTTGAATCATTCCGCTAACATAAGCCTGGGTCTGTCTTACATTGGCATCTACCCCTGCCATTTTGGAATTGTCCTTGACTCCCTGAATCTTGGGAATCAGCACCGCAGCAAGAATGCCGATAACTGCAATTACCATCATCATTTCAATTAAGGTAAAACCCTTTTGATTCCTTAATTTTTTTGTTAACAAAAAAATCAACTCCCTTTATTATTAATAAATTATATATAGAATAACCTCTAAAGACTTGCCCACCTTATCAGCCCTTACCCCTTATAAATGCATAAAATCAAGATACCTGGATATTAGGGTTTGCCCAAACAAGGCTGATACAATTGCCCCGGTGGCCAAATACGGACCGAAGGGAATAGGATCTTTTCTTTTTTTTATTCCGGTCATAAGAAGCACCCCACCCACCACAGCTCCTGCAGAAAAGGCAATAAACAGTGCTAAAAACAGATATTTCCAACCCAAAAACAAACCCATTACCGAAGCAAGCTTGATATCACCTCCACCCATCCCCCCCCGGGATATAACTGCGATAATCAACAAAAGACCGCCTCCGGCAAAAAAACCAATGATTCCTGAATAGGCTATCTCCCTTGACTGTAAAAGAAAGGGCAAACCCAAAATAACTCCTACAGCATTGATTTTGTCAGGAATTATACTGTGTTTATAATCAATTATAGTAACCGGAACAAGCAGTGAAAGAAAAACCAATGTCTGGAGGGCAGCAATTGTCAAACCCAGCCTGGCAACAATAAAAACGTAGATTAAGCCTGTAACCAGTTCAACTGCAGGATATTGCCATGATATCCTGCTTAAGCAATATCGGCATTTTCCCCTTAGAAGTATATATCCGAAAATTGGAATAAGGTCAATAACACCCAGTCTTTTCATGCACTCTGGACAATGGGAGGGAGGAAAGGCTATGGATTCATCCTTTGGAATCCTGTATATACAAACATTCAAAAAGCTTCCCACACTGGCGCCTGTTATAAATACCAACGCCCACCATAAAATCAGCAAATATCTCCCTCGTTCTGCAAAAAACTTTTGGTTTTAGCACCTCTATATTATAGCCTAAATATATCAAAATAAAATATTAATAAATTCTTACATTGCGAAAGAGAATCGATTACAAAAAAGGTATTACCCTCTACATTATAGAATTTTATTTATTGCTTTAAAAAATCTTGCTGTATATATTTTGACATAAGGATACTTGCAATAAGGAGTTGCCCTGATATGAGATTTTTGAATATTGACCAGTTAACACCTGAAATGATTCTTCACAAAACCATATACAACCACCGGGGCGATGTATTAATCGTCGCCGGAAGCATGCTTAGCCAAAATACTATCAACAGTCTCAACAAATTTGGTATTTCCTCTGTATGGATTGAAGACGAGGAATCAGAGCTGGTGTCCGCCAAGGATACCATCAATATAGAAACCAGGTCTGCCGCTATCAATCAAATTAAGACTATCTTGCTGGAAACAAAGGAAAGCGGGCGTCTTATAGTCGAACCAGCGGAGCTATATAGAAGTGTTGAAAGCTTTGCCAACGAGCTTTTTGATTCAAAGGACCTGCTCTATAGCCTATCCGACTTAAAAAACCAGGATAATTACACCTTTATTCACTCAGTTAATGTTTGCATTCTTTCCATGATGACGGGAATAACCTTGGGCTATTCCCGTCATGATATTTGCACCTTGGGTGTAGGTGCCCTGCTCCATGATTTGGGAAAGGTCAGGATACCTGATGAAATTTTAAACAAACCGGGACCTTTGACCAAGGATGAATTCTTTATAATGAAAAAGCATACTCTTTATGGTCGGGATTTGATAGTTGACCACCGAAACCTTGATGAGCTCACAGCCCGGATTGCCTGTGAACACCACGAGGCCTTTGATGGATCCGGCTATCCTAATGGTATAGCCGGCAAAAATATACATGAATTCTCTCAAATCGTGGCTATATCAGATAAATTCGATGCGATAACTGCCAATCGAGTTTACAGAGAAGCCTTTCCCCATTTTGAAGCCTATGAAATGTGTGCAGCAGCAGGAGATTTCCTTTCAGACAAGAATATAGTAAATGCTTTTATGGAGAATATTACTCCATATCCTCCCGGAACCCTGGTTTCATTGAGCAACGGCATGGTAGGAACCTGCATAGATGTTAAAAAAGGCTATGCAAGATTTCCCACAGTTTTGGCAAAGAATAACGCTTGCTCTGATTCTGCCTCGGAAGACAATTTTGAGATAAATCTTCTGGAAAACCCAGAAATAAGTATAGTCAAGGTCATATAGCATTTTCCTACAGCTGAAATAATGGAGGAACTATGAATTCCAAAGATTTTTTACAGGTCAGTCAAAAAATACAAATTTCCAGGGAAAATAGCAACAGCTTGTATAGCTCAATAATTCAAGGAATAGGCAAGAGCAGCTTTGATATTAGCATTCCCTATGACCAAAACAGCCCTTTGATTTTATCCTCTGGGCAGCTGGTTACCATCAAAATAATCCAACCAAAGGAAATATTTGAATTTAAAAGTAATGTAATGGGAAGAAAGCTTGATGACAATATTCCTTTATTTACCCTTTCTATTCCAACCAGCGTCAAACGGGTCCAGCGAAGAAACTTTCTGAGATTACCCCATATGCTGAGCATTCTGTATGCAGAGAAAATAGACGACCGGGAATCGGAATTCAAAAAAACCTATACCCTTGATATAAGTGGTGGAGGCATGAGATTTGTTGCTAACAAAGACTACCCGCCTAACACCCTGATAGATCTTAAGCTACTGATTCCAATAGAGGATAAAATCGAGGAAATAACAACCCAAGGAAAGGTCATCAGAACAACCTGCACTGAAAGCAAAGCTTACCAAGTCGCTTTGGAATTCATCAATATAAGAGTTAGAGACCAGGATTTCCTTGTCCGATACATCCTTAGTGTTTCAATAAAGTAAGGCTTTAAGCTCAAAAAGAGATCCCCAAAAAAAGGGATCTCTTTTCTTAAGACCGAACCCGGCCTTTTTTATTAGAATCTTCAGCCGCCTCCAGACCCGGGACCTCCGCAACTACTTCCTCCATCAAATCCTTTGCTGCCACTATTTATTGAACAACCGCTGATTAATTGCTCCACCTCTTTGCTGTCACACTTTGAACAGGTAACCTTGTCTTTCTGAGCAAAGCTGGTTATTATCTCAAACTGGTTCCCACATTTCTTACACTTAAATTCGTATATCGGCATAGCACTCACCACCTTCCTTAACCACTTATTGCTCCATGGGGACAAACAAATACACACTCTTCACACTGGTCACATTTCTTAAGATCAATGACAACAACACCATGCTCAAGCTTCATGGCCCCCAGAGGACAGATGCTTATACAGTTTCCACAGCCCTTGCACAGTGTCTCAACTACTCTCATTATTCCCGGCCCGCTTAAAGACTTTTTTGTCTTCAACCCTTCTAAGCATTGTATACTCCGGAAGCTCTTGATCATAAGGAATAAATACTGTCTGACAAGGATGGGGTGCATCCTCAATCAGCTGACCCTTATCATCGTACATACCTTGTATTCTAACTATCTTGTTTGAGTCTTTGGGGACCATCGCCTCCAATTCTTCATTATTGAAGAAGCGATTACGCTGCTGGACCTCCAGCATTCTTTCCTTATGATTGTACCCGGTTACCATCCCAACAAAGGTGCAATCCTTGTGATATATGCCCTCTACGTCACCATGCCCCGCCAAAGAAGAGCCTCCTGATAAAAAACCGGTGGTATATTCCCTATTGCTTACTTTACCTAATTCATTAAGCCATTCGGCAACAATAGAGAAGTCATCTCTTTCCCTGCCATAATTATCAAGTGCGTCTCGATATATTTTTACAACAGTAGCTACATAATGAACACTTTTAACCCGGCCCTCAATTTTAAAGCTATCCACACCGGCCTTGGCTAAATCAGGTATAAATTCTAAAAGACACAAATCACGAGAGCTTAGAATATAGGTACCTCTTTCATCTTGGGAGACCGGAAAATACTGTCCAGGTCTTTCCTCCTCCATCAAGGCATATCTCCATCGACAGGATTGAGCACAATCTCCTTGGTTTGCATCCCTTCCGGTCATATATTTACTAAGCAAGCAACGTCCCGAGTAAGCAATACACATGGCGCCGTGGACGAAAACCTCTATCTCTGCCCCGGTATTTTTCCTCACCTCTGTAATTTCTTCCAGTGAAAGCTCTCTGGCCAGTACAATTCTGGAAACTCCCTGAGCCTCCCAGAATGACGCTGCATGCTTATTAGTAGTATTCGCTTGAGTACTTAGGTGTATTTTTAGGTTTGGGAAATTTTTCCTAATGAAACTAATTACTCCCGGATCTGCCGCAATTATTCCATCAACCCCAAAATCACTGATTTTTGCTAAATATTCCAATAGTCCATCGAAATCATGATTATGGGCGAAAATATTTATCGCAACATAGACCTTTACCTTTTTAGAATGAGCATAAGTTACAGCCTCGGACAGCTCGGCCAGGGAAAAATTATCTGCTCTCATTCTCAGACCATATTTTGGCCCACCAAGATAAACTGCATCAGCACCGTAAGCTATAGCAACCTTTAACTTCTCCAAATTACCAGCTGGAGCTAATAACTCAGGAATTTTCATAATTTCACTCCAAACTGTAGAATTTTGCATACATAATTCAGTGAATATCAATAATTATAACTATTGGTACCTGGAAATATTATTATTGTGCTCTTGTAAGGAGCTGGAAAATGCGTGTGAACCATCATTTTTGGCAACGTAGTAAAGATAGCCTGTCACTGCCGGATTTATAACTGCGTCCATAGACACGCTGCCGGGTGAATTTATCGGTCCGGGCGGCAATCCTCTGATTAAATACGTGTTATAGGGCGAATCCACCTTTAGGTCTCGGTAATAAATCTTTGTTTTATTACCGCCCAAAGCATACTTGACCGTTGCATCAATCTGCAGAGGCATATTAATTTTCAGCCTATTGAAGATAACACTTGCAATAACCGGTCTTTCTTTATCAATCAATGCTTCACCCTCTATCAAAGAGGCTATGGTAACTGCCTGGTGCAGATCAAGATTTCTTCCTGCAGCCTTGTTAATAAAATCAAGCTTCGTCATTTCAACCTGAAACCTGTTAAGCATCATAGCAACTATTTGTTCCTCAGTAGTATCTGAACCAATGTGATAGGTATCTGGGAATAAATAGCCCTCAAGAGTAATATCCCTCGGTATATTTTTTATAAAAGGAAAATCGTACCCCCTACTGTTTTTCAAAGCAATCTTCAAAAGATTTTCATCTGCCAGGCCTTGCTTAACCAACAAATCTATAATCTGAGAAAGAGTATAGCCCTCCGGTATTGTGAAAATTCTCAAATCATTTGACCCCTTGACTAAGATGCCAACAATTTCAGGTATCGATTGACTGGTTCTTAATTTATATTTACCCGGTTTCAGCAAATTATCCAGATTATAAAACCTGGAATAAAAATTCATTAAGTCCGGACCTCTTACCAGCCCTACTTTATAAAGACTTTCACTTATCTCACTGCAGCTGGAGTTTTCCGGAACATTAAAACTGATTTCCTTTGCCTTGTCTACCTTATCAATTGCAGAAAGCTGTACCTTAACATAGAAAAAGATAAAAAATACTGCCATAACAGTAATACCAGTAATTAAATATTTCCCTGGGGTAAGAGTCCTTTTCATTATACACCTAACCTATTTTTTTATAATTATACCCTTAATTATTATCTGCTTCAACCGGGACATATCTTAATCTGACCCCATAGTTACTGGCATTTATTCTCTTATATCTGAAAAAGAAAAAGTCGGATAGGGAAAATATTCCTTATGCCGACTTTTATTGATTTAGTGGGATTTTAACTTATTAGAAACCTATTAAAGGTTTCCTGAGGGTTAAATTTTAGGATTCTTCTGATTCTTCCTTTGCCAGCATGTCCTCCCAGGTATCTGCCACCTTTTCCCACTCTTCGTCATCCTCTATGTCTACCAACACATCTTCTCCATCTTCATCCTGAGTGAACTTAAGAATAATTGCCTCCTCAGAATCTTCATCCTCAGATTCATCAGTCTCCACCGGCAGTAAAATAGCATACTCAGAACCGTCCAACTCAATAATATCTATAACGGTAAAATCCTTTTCCTCCCCATTATCATCAATAAGAGTGATAATTTCTTCACATTCCCCACAATCACAGCTATTGTCATGCTCCTGTGTCATATGCCTCACCTCTAATCATAATATAAAGTCAGATTATTTTATCCTTTCAATAATTAATTGTCAATAAAACCCGGAAATAGTATTTTTATATTTTCGGATTATTAGCCCTGAAATCAAGATATCCCTGTAATATTACTGCAGCCGCCATTTTGTCTATAATTTTCTTCCTTTTTCCCCTGCTCATGTCTGCTTCCAAAAGTATTCTTTCAGCAGAAACAGTGCTTAGTCTTTCGTCCCACATTTCCACCGGTAAATTAAATTTTTTTTTGATAAATTCTGAATACTCTAATGATTTATGACCCCGTTCTCCCAATGTTCCATTCATGTTTTTAGGCAAACCAAGCAAAATCATTTCAACCTCATAATGTTTGATAAGTTCACCCAATCTCGCTACTTCCTTCTTACGGCCTTCCCCTCGTCTTATAACCTCTACTGACTGAGCAGTCCAGCCCATGGGATCACTGACTGCTATGCCTATAGTCTTATCCCCCAGATCCAAACCCATTATTCTCATAATCTAATCCCCATTTATCTATAATTACCAGATAATATTAAATAATTTTAATACACATATCTCTACATTCCGGAGCACAATAGCCGCAAAGCCTGCATAGGAAATGATCTACAACTGCTTTACCGGCAACAAGGGTCAATGCTCCCTGCTTGCACCTTAAAACACAGCTGCCACAGCCTTGACACCAGTCTTCAATATGAAGATACCTATTTTGCCTGGCTACAGCCTCTTCAACCTCAGCAGGTATCTCTCTGCCTTGGAAAAACGCAGTATTGTAATCAACCTCTGAAATACTTTGCATCCCTACCGCAATAGAGGATATCTCATTTATTGAAAGTATGTAATTAATTGCCCGTTCTTTTTGGCTGATTAAATTCCCACCACCAAGAGCCTTCATGGAATATATACCCTTTCCTGCCCCTACTGCATCTTGGATAGCCTCTTTCATATCATCCGGAGAGCCATCCATTATCCCAATTCCCTTTATATTTAGTAATGGGTGAATAATGTCAAATCTCCATATCTCTGAAGCCGCCTTTACTGCAGCCACTGAATGGGTCGATATTCCAACTGCTCTGACAAGCCCTTCTTCCCTTGCCCTAAAAAGCGCTTCTGCTGCCTCCCAGTGACCTCTGATTGTCAATTCACTTTCTTGTTCATGAAGAAGAAAAATATCAATGTAATCACGGTCAATTCCTACAAGTGCTTTTTCAATACTTTTTCTCATATCTTGACTGCTGTAAGCATAAGATTTTGAAGCAATAACCACCTTGTTTTTATAATCAGAAATCCCCTCTTTGATTATTCGGTAATTATTATAATATTCTGCCGTATCAATAAAATTAATCCCTTGTTCCAATGCATGTTTTATAATTCTTGACCCTTCTCCTAAAGAAAGATTGGCCTGAAGCGGACCAATAGTCAAGGACCCAAAACATAATCTGGAAACATTAATTCCTGTGTTTCCAAGTTCTCTGTACTCCAAAACAGCTAACTCCTTAAAAATTGTCATTTACTGACAATTTAAATACTAAAATGCAAATAACTAAGCCCTGCATCAATCACAGGGCTTTATTTCGAGATATTTTTTTAATACTTCTTCCAAGAGCTCATCTCTTTCCAATCTTCTGATCATGCTTCTGGCATTATTGTGGCTGGTTATATAGGCCGGGTCACCGGACAAGAGATAGCCAACCAACTGACTTATGGGGTTATAACCCCTTTCCTTCATAGACGAATAAACTGAAAAAAGTATGTCCCTAGGCTGATTCTCATCCTCAACCTGGACCTTAAACATCATGGTTTCCTCAAGGGAATCCTTTTCCCTAGTCACAGCTCCCACCCCCTAGCATTAATATCAACAACCCTAGGTATTATGTTCTTGATAAATGAAATATTTCCTGTTTTTTTATGGAAAAATCCTTTAATCTAATCCTTAATCTGTCCCTCTACGACCTTTTGTGCCTTATCCAAGGCTTCCTGCAATCGAGAAGGGTCCTTGCCCCCGGCTTGAGCAATCTCAGGCTTACCACCGCCGCCGCCGCCAACTACAGCAACAACCTCCTTGATTAATTTTCCTGCATGGAGACCTCTCCCAATCAAATCCGGAGTTACTGTAGCAACCAAATTTACCCGCTCATCTACAATGCTACCAAGCACTACCACTGATGAACCTAGCTTGTCTCTGATTAAATCCGTCATTTCCCTCAAGCTATCCATATCCGGTGAGGATACCCTTGCAGAAATAAACTTGATTCCTTTGACCTGGATAACCTGATTCATGAGATTCTGAACTTCAAACTTGGCAAGCTTTGAGCTAAGAACCTCCACCTCATTTTCCAAATCCTTTATATCTCTTACCATAACCTCAACTCTTTGGACAACCTCACTGGGCACAACCTTAGTAATCTGGGCAATTTCTGAAAGCAGCTCATTCCTGCTGTTAAGATAATCGATAACACCCCTGCCCGTAACTGCCTCTATTCTCCTAGTCCCTGCGCCTACTGAGCTTTCACCGGTAATCTTAAATAAACCAATCTCCGCGGTATTATTTATATGAGTTCCTCCACAAAGCTCTGTGCTGAAATCACCCATTTTAACTACTCTGACTATATCACCATACTTTTCACCAAAAAGTGCAGCGGCTCCTGTGCTTTTTGCCTCTGCCATGGTCATTTCCTGAATAATCACCGGCAGATTTGACAGAATTGCACTATTTACAATTTCTTCAATGCTTTTTAGTTCTAAACCGGATACCGCGGTAAAATGCGAAAAATCGAAGCGTAATCTGTCCGGCTCAACCAAGGAACCTCCTTGATTGACGTGCTCGCCTAAGGTTTCCCTTAGTGCTTTATGGAGCAAATGGGTGGCAGAGTGATTTCTGGCAATGGAATGTCGCCTGTCAATATCCACTTGAATATCGATAGAATTTCCAACCTTAAGCTGACCCTTTAGAATCCGGCCCTTGTGTACAAATACGCCTTCAATTGGCTTATAAACATCATAAACTTCTATTTCCAAATCATCCTGGCTAATCCTTGCATAATCTGTTACCTGACCGCCTGATTCTGCATAGCAGGGAGTAACATCCAATACAAACTCTATTTCCTCACCGGCAACTGCAACCTCTGCCTCTACGCCTTCCTTTACCAAAGAAAGAACCTTTGCCTTGGCCTGTAGCTTCTGATAGCCGATAAAATCGCTATCTCCGGTTTGCTTGCGCACTGACTTATAAAGTACTTCCTTTTCAGAAATATAATTAGTATCCTGTCTTGCTGTACGTGCTCTGTTCCTCTGCTCTTCCATTGCCTCTTTAAAACCGGCCTGATCTACATCCATATCCTCTTCCCTGGTCATTTCAACAGTCAATTCCAGAGGAAAACCATAGGTATCATAGAGCTTAAATGCATCTCTACCGCTAATTAACCTATTACCGGCTACCTTCGCCTCTAAAATCATCTTATTAAGCATATCAGTCCCTTGAGCAAGAGTTTCTCCGAATCTTTCCTCTTCAATACGAATAACCTTTATTATGCGCTCCTTATTATCAACCAAATCAGGATATGCCTCAGCTACCTGCTTTATCACTGCACCTGCCAACTGGTATAAAAATGGCTTTTCAATATTTAGGGTTCTGCCAAAACGAACAGCACGGCGCAATAATCTACGAATAACATAGCCCCTGCCCTCATTTGAAGGCAATGCACCATCGGAAACAGCAAAGGTAACTGCTCTGCAATGGTCTGCAATCACCTTTAAAGCCAGATCCACCTCCGGATTATTGCCATATGAAACTCCGGCCTGTTCTGCTGTAAAATCCATTATTTCCCTAAAAATATCGGTGTCAAAGTTGCTGTTCACATTTTGCAGAATTGAGGCAACTCTTTCCAGCCCAAGTCCTGTATCAATACCCTTACTTTCTAAGGGAGTATATTGACCATTTTCATCCTTGAAAAATTGAATAAATACTAAATTCCAAATTTCTAAAAATCTATCACATTCACAGCCGGGCTTGCAATCCTCTGCACCACAGCCCCTTGCCTCACCTAAATCCATATAGATTTCTGAGCAGGGACCACAGGGTCCAACCCCAATCTCCCAGAAGTTAGTATCCTTGCCCAAGCGAACTATGCGTTCCTCCGGTATGCCTATTACCTTGTTCCAATGGTCAAAAGCTTCATTATCATCGGTATAAATAGTTGCATACAGCTTTTCAGCCGGCAACTCAAGATAGTCAATAAGGTATTCCCAAGCCCAGTTAATTGCTTCCTCTTTGAAATAGTCACCAAAAGAGAAATTGCCCAGCATCTCAAAAAATGTGTGATGCCTGGCTGTTCTGCCAACTGATTCAATATCGGGAGTACGAATGCACTTCTGACAGGTAGTAATTCTTGTAGAAGGTGGGGTCGCCGCACCGGTATAATACTGCTTTAAAGGTACCATTCCTGCCGCAGTCCACAAAATACTCGGATCTGTACCGGGA
>JAAXTT010000081.1 GCA_013336365.1 Peptococcaceae bacterium | reverse complement strand
TCTATGGCAGGAACAGTGGGAGAGGTATTGTCAGAAAGAAAATTGGAGCTGGGAGTCCAGGACATTGTGCTTCCAAATGTTGGACATAGAATCGGAAAAGACACTGAAATCAGGGTGATTCGGGTTGTCAACAAGGTAGAAGAAAAGAATGTTTTGCTGCCGTACAGCACCGAGTCTGTGAGCAATTCTTCAATACCAAGAGGAATCAGCAAAACTGTAGTAAGTGGTCAGAATGGACAGGAGTTACAAAAATGGTCCGTTGTTTACCATGATGGAAAACAAGTAATTAGTCAGTTGATCGGAAAGCAGCTTATTAAGGAGACTAAAAACTCACTGATTCATGTGGGAACGGGACAGGCGACAGTCTCCAGAGGAGGACAGACCTTTAGATATAAGCAGGTATTGGATGTTGTGGCTTCTGCATATACCTATACGGGCAACAACACTGCTACCGGGATTAAGCCGGCTCATGGAGTGGTCGCAGTGGATACCAGGGTAATTCCCTTGGGAACAAGATTATATATTGATGGCTACGGCTATGCCACAGCAATGGATACTGGAGGTGCCATCAGGGGAAATAGAATTGATGTTTTTTTAGAGTCCTTGAGTGCAGCCAGAAGCTGGGGTATTAAAAAGGTAAGGGTTTATGTTCTTGAGTAGTGTTCAAGCTTAATAAAAATAGATTTACCGGAAGCTGTCTCCATATGGGACAGCTTCTTTAGACTTATGGGCTTTAAGATAAGGGCGATATTTTATAATAATTAAGGTATATGGTAGAATGTTGTTAATTCAATTATCCTTACGGAGGTATTAATGGCGGATTTAACAGCACCATCAGATGTCAGGAAAATAATGGAAAAGAATGATTTTAGAATTAAAAAACGCTTGGGTCAGAATTTTCTTGTAGATGCCAATATTGTGGATAAAATTATAAATTCAGCAGATTTAAATAATCAGGATATGGTGGTTGAAATAGGACCCGGAATGGGAGTTATAACCAAGGCTGCAGCTAGGAGAGCCTGTAAGGTTATTGCCTTGGAGATAGATGAAAGCTTGGAGTTGATACTGGATGAGACTCTGGCCGATCTTAAAAATACCGAGATAATTTATGCAGATGCAATGAATATTAATATTGACAAGCTTGTTGCAGAGAGAGTAAGGGGTAGTGGTTCCTACAAAATTATTGCCAATTTGCCATATTACATTACATCTCCATTGATAATGCATATTCTGGAAAATAAATTTAATTTTTCGATAATGGTAATAATGATCCAACAGGAGGTTGCTCAGAGGATTTCTGCCTTGCCGGGAACCAAGGAATACGGGGCCCTGTCTGTGGCTGTCCAGTATTATACTGAGGTAAAATACCTTTTTAAGGTACCGGGAACAGTGTTTATTCCCCGCCCGGAGGTTGAATCAGCTGTGATAAGACTGAAAAAAAGAGATACACCTCCGGTCGAGGTACCTGATGAAGGTCTTTTTTTCAAGGTTGTCAAGGGTGCTTTTGGACAAAGGCGAAAGACCTTGCTCAATGCACTGGGTAGCGCCTTTGGTTTGCCAAAAGATGATCTTAAGGAAATTTTACTGGTTGCAGGAATTGAAGATAGTCGCAGGGGAGAAACCCTTTCTTTGCTTGAGTTTGCCAAAGTTACCCAAGGCATATATGAGCACAAAAAAGGTTGACAGAAAAATTTTTCTACAGGAGCTATGTTGAATATGATAGTAACTGCCAGGGCAAAGATAAATCTTTCATTGGATGTTCAAGGGCTCAGGGGGGATGGATATCATAATATACTTTCTGTGATGCAGTCCCTAGAGCTGCATGATTTATTGGAATTATCACTGAGTGAGGGTATTCAGGTTTTTTGTGAAGATGATGAGGTTCCTTCAGGTCCGGAAAATATTGTTTACCAGGTTGGATCGATAATGAAAGAACGTTATCTTTACAGTGGTGGAGCAAAAATAACAATTAACAAAAAAATTCCTGTTGCTGCGGGATTGGCAGGGGGTTCTGCAGATGCTGCCTCAGCAATAAAGGCCTTGAATAAACTTTGGGAAATAAATGCCCAAGAGGAAGCGCTTTACGAGATTGCAGAAATGACAGGCTCTGATGTTCCTTTTTGTTTATTGGGTAAAACTGCTTTAGTTAGCGGCAGGGGCGAAAAGCTGACCCCCTTGTCCAGCTTTGAAAATTTTGGAGTTGTATTGGTAAAACCACCCTTTGGGGTTTCAACAGCCAAAATCTTTACTCTTTATGACAGTCTTCCACCAGCACCGGGGCCAAATACAGCCAGCATTTTAAGGGCACTGGAAAACAGGGATTTGCTTGCTTTATCCAGGCTGATGGCTAATGGGTTAGAGAGGGTTACCATAGGGCTTCATCCGGAGATTCAAGAAATAAAGGATGCTTTGCTGGATGCCGGTGCTATAGGCTCTTTAATGAGTGGCAGTGGGCCTACAGTTTTCGGGCTTTGTCAGGATTATCAGGCAGCAGTCAAGGTGGCAAAAAGGTTAAGATTGCCCGGCTGCAGAATAATTGCAACGAAGACCATATAGAGATTTAAGAGATTATGATATTCCTAAAGTACTTTTCTTGTAGAATGGAATGGAAAATATTACAATGTAAGAGGTAGAAAAAGAGGTGGGGGGAAGGGTCATGACTGAGACCAGGCTGGTTCCAATAAGATTGGATAACTATAAACCTCTAAGGGAATTGGTATTTGATTCGTTAAGGGAGGCCATTATTCAAGGTCGCTTAAAACCGGGAGAGCGGCTAATGGAAATGCAGCTTGCTGATGAAATGGGAGTCAGCAGGACACCAATCAGAGAAGCTATCAGAAAATTGGAATTAGAAGGCTTTGTGGTAATGATTCCCCGTAAAGGCGCCTATGTTTCAGGAATATCAGTAAAGGATATAGTTGACGTTTTTGAGGTGAGGGCAGCACTTGAAGGTCTTGCTGCAGGCTTGGCTGCAGAAAGAATTACTGATGAGGAAATGGAAAAGCTTGAAAGAATATTGGTAAAAATAACCGAGGTAAATGATCTGGATGATATTGAAGTAATTGTAGAAATAGATACTGAATTTCATGATTTAATTTATATGGCTTGCCGGAATGAGAGGCTGGTTCAGATAATAACTCATTTAAAGGAGCAAATTCAACGTTTTAGAACGACCTCATTGGCCCAGCCGGGTAGATTAAGGGATGCCCTAAGTGAGCATAGGCTGATAGTGGAAGCTATTGGTGACAGAAATGTTGAAATGGCTCAAAACTTAGCCAGAGAACATATTGACAGTGCAGAGCAAAGCTTGTTAAATGCTATGCGGGAGGCCAAGTAATGATAAATGCATTGGTTTTGGCTGGCAGTAAAAATGATGGCCCACTAAGTCAATCCAGTGAAGTGCCTTTTGAGGCTATGATACCCATTGGCAGTAAGATGATGACTGAATATGTGGTAGATGCTCTCAGGGGCGCCAAGGGAATTAATCAGATTATAGTGGTGGGGCCAGCCGAAATTGCAAAATATCTTCAACAGGATGATGTTCGAGTAATACCAGCTAATAATAACATAATAGACAATATTCAGACCGGATTTTCAGCTTTGCCGGATACGGAAAAAATATTGATAGTTACCTGCGATATTCCCTTGCTAACACCTCAGGCAATTGAGGACTTTGTTGCCAGATGCGGTGATCAGTCAAGAGATGTTTACTATCCGATAATACCTCGTGAGATTATAGAGAAAGGTGTTTTCAAGACTGAGAGAACCTATGTTACCTTTAGGGAAGGGCAGTTTACCGGGGGAAATATTTTTTTGGTAGATCCGAAAAAGGTAAAGGATAGCTTTGAGAAGAGTCGCAGGATAGTAGATGCTCGTAAAAGTCCCTTTAGGTTGAGCAAAATGCTGGGGATAGGTTTTTTGGCAAAATTTATTATGCGTAGAGTTTCTCTTGCTGAGGCGGAAAAAAAGGTGTCAAATTTACTTTCTCTTTGGGGCAAGGTGGTTGTAACAGAATATCCGGAGCTGGGTGTTGATGTTGACAAGCCTAGTGATCTCAAAATGGTGGCAGAAATTTTAACATCCAGGCAGAAGGGGTTGCATTGAATCATGCTCGTTGAGCAATGTTTTTCAGGCAATTATTGCAGTTGCTGCTGTATATATAAATAATCAGCATTTATTTTTTGAGGTGAATTGTTATGAGCAGCAAGAAAAATCAAAGTCTGGTCGATAGCTTTAATGAGGAATCAGACAATCGTTTTTTTGCAGTAACTGAATCGGCTACAGATGCTATTATAACAATTGACTCAGATGGAATAGTAGTGATGTGGAATAGGGCCGCAGAGGAGATTTTTGGTTATTCACGGCAGGAGATTATTGGCAATAGCCTCGAGCTTATTGTGCCGGAGAGGTTTTGGAGACTGCATGATGAAGGGATGAAAAAGGTGGTTTCTACCGGTCAGTCAAAGCTGATGGGTAAAACCATTGAATTGCTTGGGAAGCGTAAGGATGGCAATGAGTTTTTTATAGAATTATCCCTATCCCAATGGAAAATGAAAGAAGGCATTTACTTTACTGGAATTATCAGAGATATAACCCTAAAAAAAAGAGCAGAGGATGCTATAAGGCAGGCTACAGTCCAATTAAAGGATAGTATTCGGCAACAGAATTTAAAATTAATCGAAACAAATAAAAAGCTGCAATTTGAACTGAAGATGAGGAAGCGAATAGAGTCTGAGTTGGAGAAAAGCATTAATATCATTAATACCACGCAGCAACAGCTTTCCGATATAATTGATTTTTTGCCTGACCCAACCTTTGCAGTCAATAGTGAAAGAAAGGTTATTGCTTGGAACCGAGCTATTGAGAAGCTGACAGGCATAAAAAGCGAGGATATTCTCCTCAAGGGGGACTATGCCTATGCTATTCCTTTCTATGGTGAGGCCAGACCGATATTGATTGATTTGGTTTTGGAGGATGATGCGGCAGTTAAAAGGAATTATGAGCATTTTGAAAAAATAGGTCAGGATATTTTTTCAGAAACCTTTGTACCCAACGCATATCAAGGCAAGGGTGCGTTTCTTTGGGCGTCGGCGTCTCCCTTGTTCAGCAGTGATGGTAAAATTGTCGGTGCTATTGAAACTATACGTGATGTTACTCAGAGAAAAAAGATGGAGGACCAGTTAAAGTATCTGGCGACTCATGATTCCTTGACCAAGGTGCCCAACAGGTATTCCTTAGAGGAGAATCTTGCCCGTGTGGTTGCCAAGGCTAAAAGAGGCAAGCTTGGGGCTCTACTAATGATTGATATTGACAATTTCAAGATTGTTAACGACTCCTTGGGACACATTGCAGGAGACGAGGTTCTTATTTTACTTGCCAACCTACTTAGGGAGAGCATAAGGGAGAGCGACCTGTTATTTAGAATAGGCGGAGATGAGTTTGCCATAATTATTGAGGAAGCGTCTTTGGAGGAAGCAAGCTATTTAGCAGAGCATTTGCGAAAAATTGTTGAAAATGCTGAGCTGTGCCTTACCCATCCCAATAATTGCTTCAATCTTTCTTTAAGTATCGGTCTGGCAGTTATTGATGGCAAGATGGAACCCCAGAAGATCTTGTCCTATGCAGATAATGGACTTTATAAGGCGAAAGAGGATGGCAGGAACAAGGTAGTTGTAGTTGACGCAAAACAGGATATTACTGTCGGGTTGAATGAAACCAACAAATTAATCGGCATTATGAAAAAGGCACTGATTAATAATGGGTTTGTTTTATACTATCAGCCGGTTGTAAAAAATGAGGATGGCCTGGTCAGCCATTATGAGGTGCTCCTCCGTTTAATGGATGGAGAAAAAATGATTATGCCCAATAGCTTTATTCCGGTGGCAGAAAGATATGGCCTAATGGCGCAGATAGATTACTTTGTTGTCAACTCTGCCTTTGAGGTTCTTAATAAATATAAGGAGATTAATTTGATGGTTAATCTTTCCGGGGCGAGTATTGGGGATCAGAATTTGCTGGAATCTATAGAAAAGCAGATAGATTTATATAAAATAAAGGCAGAGCGAATAGGTTTTGAAATTACTGAAACTAATGCAGTAAAAGATATAATAGTTGCTGAAAAATGGATTGCTAAAATAAGAAAAATGGGCTGTCTTTTTGCTCTAGATGATTTCGGTATGGGATTTTCCTCCTTTTCTTATCTGCGAAGACTGCCGGTGGATTATATAAAAATAGACGGGTCTTTTATTTATGACATGGATAGGGATACTACTCACAGAGCATTTGTAACGGCAATAAATAACATTGCCAAGGCACTGGGCAAAAAAACTATAGCGGAGTATGTCGAGAGGAAAGAAATCCAGGAAGCATTGATGGCTATTGGAGTCGATTACAGCCAAGGATATTATTTTGTAAAACCCAAGCCTATTGAGAATATTATAGTTTAGCCGGTCTGAGGAACAGGTGATATTCGCTCTTGATTTTCATTGAAGGAATTTTCTGATTAATGGAGAATAGTACTGAAATCATCAAGTATAACCCAATATTAGGGAGGGGCGAGTAGAATGATAGTAACTGATGTAAGGGTGCGGAAAATTCTCACAGAGGGTAAGATGAAGGCAATTGTATCAGTAACACTGGATGACATGTTTGTGGTTCATGATGTTAAGGTTGTAGAGGGTCAAAATGGTCTTTTTGTGGCTATGCCAAGCAGGAAGACTCCAGATGGAGAATTCC
>JAAXTT010000014.1 GCA_013336365.1 Peptococcaceae bacterium | reverse complement strand
AATAGAGTTTTAAATAAAAAGGTTCCGGGTTTATTTCCCCGGAGCTTTTTATTATTAAAATAGTTTATTAATAATATAGGGAGTCTGTAACATTGCCATACCTAGAACATCTATGTATAATGGTGGTATGGATAGATGTTCTAGGTATGGTGAGGGGATTTAATGAATGTATCAAAGGATTTGATTGCTGCTTCTGCGACCCCGCTTATTCTGGCCATTCTTAGGGATAGTGATAATTACGGATATGCCATTATCAAACAGGTGAAAGAAATGTCGGATAATCAGATAATCTGGACAGAAGGCATGCTGTATCCTGTTTTGCATCGTTTGGAAGAGCAGCAGTTAATTGAGTCTTACTGGAATAAATCCCAAGAGGGCAGGCGGCGTAAATATTACCGGATTAAGAATGAGGGGTTGGAAGAGCTGGAATTGCTAAAAATGCAATGGGACGTTGTTCATACAGCCCTTACCAGGACGTGGAATCAATAGGTTAGGTCATTCGAAGGAGGGTCAATATGTTTGAGTTGGAGTCAGAGATTCAGTTGTGGAAGGATCATTTGAGTGGGCGTGGCAATTTTACCGAGGCAGATATCAGCGAGTTGGAAGATCACTTGCGTGAGGAAATCGAGGATTTAACAGTAGCCGGACTCAGCCAGGATGAATCATTTTTAATCAGTGTCAAACGCCTAGGAAATGTTGATGCAGTATCTAAGGAGTTTGCTAAAGTTAATACGGGGAATTTATGGAAACACTTATTAATAGACCCAGTAGACAGTGCGGCAAAAAAAGAAAGCAGGCGGGATATTGTTTTAGTAATGATTTTTACCCTGCTGGCCGGGACACTAATCAAAATTCCGGCCTTGTTTGGATTAGGATTTGACGATCCGGGTGCCGATCACTTTTATGTAAAAAATATAAGCTTATTTATTCTGCCTTTTATCGCTGCATTTTTCCTTATCAAGAAAAACGCTACCAGAAAAACCTGGTTGACTATCATGCTGTTCTTTATTATTGCAGCAGTTACTATCAATATTTATCCGTCAGTTACTCCATATGACACTGAAATTTTAAGTAGTCTTCATTTACCATTGCTTTTGTGGTTAATTATTGGGATAGCATATATAGGTAAGCAGTGGCAAGGTAGTCAGGGCAGAATGAATTTTATACGATTTACAGGTGAAATGGTGGTCTACGGTGTCCTGGTATCTGCAGGAATATTGGTATCAGGCCTATTTACCTTAGCTATATTTGGTGCTATCCAAATTGATGCTGAAAAATTCCTGAAAAATTATTATTTTATCTATGGTGCCTGCGGGGCGGTTTTTATAACTGTCTACTTAGTTGAGGCAAAAAAAAGTATAGTTGAGAATTTTGCTCCAATATTAGCAAAAATATTTAGTCCCTTATTTTTGGCAATTATGGTTTCATTTTTGGTAGTGATGATAGTTACCGGTAAAAGTCCGTTTATGGAAAGAGAATTTTTAATAGCATTTGATCTTATGCTTGCATTGGTATTGGGATTGGTTTTATATGTTATTTCATCCCGTAATACCCGACAGCCGGCAAACTTTTTTGATTATTTAAACCTGACCTTGATAGTTGTAGCATTTATTATTGATGGAGTTGCCTTATCTGCCATACTTTTTCGCTTATCTGCCTTTGGCATAACCCCCAATAAGCTTGCTGCTTTGGGAGAAAACCTGATTTTATTGGGTAACTTAGGAGGCCTTGCCTGGTTATATATTGGTTATTTTAGGAGCCGATGTGATTTTATCAAGTTAGAAAAATGGCAGACTGATTATTTGAATGTATATTTAATTTGGACCTTAATGGTAGCCTTCCTATTTCCTATCTTTTTTGGGTTTAAATAATTTATTTTTTAATAAAGGGCAGGCAACAGAGAAAAAAATGATTTGACATTGCTTTGTATAATATGATATTTTTTATGGTAATGAAGCCATGGAGGCTTTTGTCGGCAATTCCTATAAATATATAAACACCTATAATCGACCCATGAAGGGGCAAAGTGATGAGCTACCCTTTAGTGGGTCATTTTCGTTTATTAAGGAGTGAATATTATGCATATGGCTGATGCCTTAATCTCACCGGCCGTGGGCGGGACAATGCTGGTTGTATCTGCCGGAGTTGCAGCCTATTCAATTAAAAAAATCAAGAGTGAACTGGATGAAAAGAAAATCCCATTGATGGGTGTGCTTGGTGCATTTGTCTTTGCGGCACAGATGATTAATTTTGCGATACCGGCTACCGGTTCCAGCGGTCATCTGGGAGGGGGCCTGCTGCTGGCAATAATGCTCGGGCCTTACGCAGGGTTCTTAACAATGTCTTCAATTTTGTTAATTCAGGCGCTATTCTTTGGAGATGGCGGTTTGCTTGCATATGGCAGTAATGTATTTAATCTAGGTTTTTTCACCTGTTTTATCGCCTATCCATATATTTATAAATGGTTCACACGAAAAGGGCTTTCTTCCAAAAGCATATTTAATGGGTCTATGATTTCTGCAATATTTGGTTTACAACTGGGAGCTTTCGGTGTTGTTCTGGAGACACTTTTGTCAGGAAAAACCGAATTGCCCTTTAGAACCTTTGTCATGCTGATGCAGCCTATGCACTTAGCTATTGGAGTAGTTGAAGGGCTTGTGACTGCAGCAGTTGTTACATTTATTTGGAAGGCCAGGCCGGAAATCATGGAAAAGGCGGCACTTGGTCAGGCTCTTGGCAGAATACAGATAAAGAAGGTAGTCACAGGCCTTTTGATTGCAATGATTTTTATTGGTGGTGCATTTTCCTGGTTTGCCTCTGCTAATCCGGATGGCTTGGAATGGTCTTTGGAAAAAGTAACCGGTACAGCAGAGCTGGAAGCGGAGGGCAATATTTACAGAGTATTGTCAGATTTTCAGCAAAAAACAGCATTTTTGCCTGATTACAGTTTCAAAACCGATGAGGATGCAGTGGACCTTGGATCAGGTGATGCTTGGCCTGCAGTGGATGCAGGAACAAGTATATCCGGTTTTGTGGGGGGAGCAATGACCCTAGCCTTGGCATCTTTAATAGGGTTTGCTGTCAGCCTGTTTAAAAAACGAAAGAGGGTAGCAAGTGCATAATATAGCTTACAGAACTTAAAAATATACCCTGAATATTTTACCTGATTTGAGATGATCACATGTCAAATATTATGAGCGCCTTATCTGATTTAAGGCTTTTGGACAATCTGGCCCGGGGAAAAACCTTCATTCACAGAATTAATCCCTTGGTAAAATTGTTGACTACGGTTGTATATTTGACTGTGGTTGTTTCCTTTGGAAGATATGAGATCAGCAGTCTCCTTACCTTTATCTTTTATCCGGTCCTGATTTTTGCCTTGGCAGAGCTGCCGGTGACTCCAATTTTGAAAAAAGTGCTGTTTGTTCAGCCCTTGATTATTGGGATTGGAATATTAAATCCGATATTTGACAGCCATTCGGTGCTGCTGGGAGATATTGCCGTTTCCAGGGGATGGATTACCTTTTTGGCTATATTTATAAAGTCCGGTTTAACTGTTACGGTCAGTATTTTATTGATTGCAACCACAGGAATGGATAGGCTGGCTGCAGCCTTACGGATGCTGAAGATTCCAAAAATATTCGTACTGCAGTTAATATTGACCTACCGGTATATTTCAGTATTGATGGAAGAGGTCCACAGGATGTTGAGGGCATATTCTCTGAGGGCACCGGGACAAAAGGGAGTTCAGCGCAATCATTGGGGGTCTTTTGCCGGCCAGTTGCTGCTCAGGACTTTTGATAGGGCTCAGAGGGTCTACCAGTCAATGAGTTTGAGGGGTTTTAACGGTGAGTACCATACGGGAAAATCTGCCAAGCTAGGTTTAATAGATTTTGCCTATTTTTCAGGTTGGAGTATCTTTTTTATCCTGGCACGAATTTATGATATACCTGTATTGATGGGTTCCTTATTAATTGGAGTGATGAAATAAATGAGCCACCACAAGCTGGAGGTTAAAAACTTGCATTTTAGCTACCCGGATGGACATGAAGCTGTCAAAAATATGTCCTTTACGATTTACCATGGGGAATCTGTGGGAATAATCGGTGCCAATGGAGCGGGAAAATCCACCTTACTAATGCTGATTATGGGTATTATTTTTCCGGATGGGGGGGAAATACTCTTAGGTGATGTCCATGTAACAAAAAAGACCTTGTCGATGGTTCGCCAGAGACTTGGAATGGTCTTTCAGGACCCGGATGATCAGTTATTTATGACCTCGGTCTATGATGATGTGGCCTTTGGACCCCGCAATTATAATCTTGATGAGGAGGAGGTTGAAAATAGAGTTAATTATGCCTTGGAAATGGTGGGGATTGCCCACCTAAGGGACAGGGCACCTTACAAATTGTCAGGAGGAGAGAAAAGAGCTGCCGCGGTAGCATCTGTTTTATCTCTGCAGCCTGATATGTTAATAATGGATGAGCCAACCTCTGCATTGGATCCTAAGGCAAGGCGAAGAATCATCCATTTGTTGAATAGCTTTGAGCACACAAAAATTATTACCAGTCATGATTTAGATATGATTTTAGATACTTGCCAAAGGGTTTTGGTGATTCGGCAAGGTGAAATTATTGCTGACGGTAAAACATTGGAGGTCTTGTCCAATGAGGAATTACTGGATGCCTATGGTTTGGAGACACCACTTTCTCTTCAGAATTGTCCTAAATGCGGTTCTCTGAAAGGATAATATTATTAAGCTATAGCCTCCCAGTCTTTACTGGGAGGTTGTTTTTTTGCACCCTGTAACTTGTCCTGCGATAGCTACCATCTGTTATGTCAATAGTTCGTATGTTATTAATAGATAATAAGTGTTTCCCTTAAATGAATAGTTTTGCTAGAATTACAAGGGTTTTAAGAGTAAGAATATGGAGGAGAGACTATGTTTAATAAAAAGATATTAATTGCAGTTACTGGGGGAATCCTGGGATTAATGGCAGTAATGCTGGTTAAATTGGGAAACCCCGGAAATATGGGTTATTGTATTGCCTGTTTTTTACGGGACATAGGTGGAGGTCTTGGCTTCCAAAAGGTTCCAACAGTTCAATATATGAGACCGGAAATATTTGGCCTTATTGGTGGTGCATTTATTGCTGCATTATCACGCAAGGAATTCAGTGTTGTAGGTGGGTCAAGCCCTGTTATCAGGTTTTTTCTAGCATTTATCTCTATTATAGGAATGCTTGTTTTTCTAGGATGCCCAATTAGGGCAATATTGCGTTTAGCCGGTGGTGATTTGAATGCCGGGGTTGGTATTTTAGGGCTAATTGTTGGGGTTGTTATCGGAATATATTTCCTGAATAGGGGATTCAGTCTGGGCAGGTCAACAGGTCAAAGTAAACTAAATGGATATATTTTTCCTGTTTTGGCGGTATTTACATTATTTTTGTTAATTTTTAACATTACCGTCTTTTTTGCCAGTGAAACCGGACCTGGCTCAATGCATGCACCTGTAATAATATCAGCTGTTGCGGGAATAATAATAGGTATCCTTGCCCAAAGGTCCCGTTTTTGCAGTGTGGGGGGGATTCGGGATTTTATTTTTTTCAGAGATTCGTACCTATTGATAGGATTAATTGCTCTTTTAGCAGTTACTTTCATTGGAAATGTAGCTGTGGGTACATTTAAACTTGGTTTTGCCGGACAGCCAATAGCGCATACTGATGGGGTCTGGAATTTTCTTGGTATGCTACTGGCAGGTACTGCATCAACTTTATTGGGAGGATGCCCAATAAGGCAGTTGGTTGCAGCCAGTGAGGGCAATACAGATTGTGTGATTACAGTTATCGGCCTGATTGCAGGTGCTGCCTTTGCTCATAACTTTGGCTTGGCTGCAAGTCCTAAAGGGGTTCCACTGGCAGGCCAATTCGCAACAGTTATTGGCATAGCATTAGTATTTATTGTTGGGTTTTTAGGATCCCAGCGTAATGGTTCATTTTTTGGAGGTGCAGGTGTTGGCAAATAGAATTGACGCACGGGGGCTTCTTTGTCCGGAACCGGTGTTGCTTGTTAAAAAGATAATCGATCAGAAATCAGAAGGGGTAATTGAGGTTATGGTTGATAACAATGCAGCCATGGAAAATATTACTCGTTTAGCAGAGAACAAGAAATGGGAAGTACAGATTACAAGAATTAAAAATGAAATTTTAATGAGACTATCAAAGTAGATTCGGCAAAAATTAATATCGCCTTAAGGGTGAAGTATATCAAAAAAAATGTTGGCAAAAAACCGGATGTAATAAAGAGATAAAAGGCCAATTCAATTTCTTGAATTGGCCTTTTATCTCTTGCTAATATTTAATTGTTACAACGGGTTTAATCATATCTACCGGCTTGTCCTTCATCATAAAGTGTACTTTTTCACAGGCCTCCAGGCCTTCGAAGCGATGAGTAATCAGTCTGCTGGTGTCTAATTTGCCGGTTTCCAGCAGTGTGGCCAGCCTTTGTAGCTTTAACCTGCCGCCTGGGGTAAGACCGGCATTAATTCGTTTATGTCCCATACCTACACCCCATTCAAGTCGGGGGATTTTAACAAATTCCCCTTCCCCAAGATAATTGACATTGCCAATGGAGCCACCGGGTTTCAACATCTTTACAGCTTGCCCAAAAGTATCTACATCGCCACCTGCAATTATAACCCGGTCAACACCCTTGCCCTTTGTCCTGGACAACACCTGTTCAACGATATCACCTTCCTTGTAATTGATGATATCTGTAGCTCCGTAAAATTTTGCAGCCTCCTGGCAGACAGGTCTTGAGCCGATTGCATAGAGGTATCCGGCTCCCATTAGATTGGCTCCGGCAACTGCCATAAGTCCTACCGGTCCTATGCCAATGACGACCACCCTATCTCCCGGTGTTACTCCGGCAAGCTCGGCTCCATGAAAACCGGTAGGAACCATATCACTTAACATGACAGCTTCCTCAGGTGAAATACCCTCGGGAAGGGGTGCTAAATTCGAATCAGCATCATTGACATGAAAAAACTCCGCCATTACCCCATCCTTGTAATTAGAGAATTTCCAGCCACCCAGCATACCTCCGGAATGTTGGGGAAAACCATCCTGAGCTTCCAGTGATCCCCAATCGGGAGTTATCGCAGGCACCATTACCTTATCCCCCGGTTTGAAAAACCTAACCATGCTGCCAACTTCAACAATCTCACCAACTGATTCATGACCCAAAATCATATCTTTTCTTTCGCCAATGGCGCCTGCCCATACTGTATGGATATCAGAAGTACATGGTGAAATGGCAATAGGCCGAACAATGGCATCCAGTGGGCCTGCTATCGGTTTTTCTTTATCTATCCAGCCAATCTTACCTATGCCTAACATTGCAAAGCCTTTCATTATCATCCACTCCTTCATATCTAGATTCATCCATGATAATAAATTCAACTTAAGTATTGGGAAACCCTTTTGGTGGTCAGTTTTTTCTAAAAAAATAGTCCCAAGAGCATAAAATCTATTGACAAAGGACCGAATAAGGATAAAATATTAACATATTCGAATATATTAATATAAAAACAGTGTTTTCTGATAGGAGAAATTTTGAATGAACCAATTAACTAATATATTCAAAGGATTATCAGATGAGACTAGGTTAAGAATACTGGTGCTTCTGTATCAAGAAGAAGAGCTTTGTGTTTGTGAGCTCAGTGGCATTTTGGAAGTGCCTCAGCCCAGGATATCACAGAACCTTACTAAATTCAGAGATATGAATCTGGTTATAGACAAAAGAAAAGAAAAGTATATTTATTATTCATTGAAAAAAGAAAATAAAATATTGCTGAATATATTGAAAGACGTAGTTGATGATATTGGTTCTTACCCAAAGCTTTCTGCTGACAAAGCTAAAATTAGCTATAAGGAAAAATACTTAAAGCAATATTGTGGAAAAGGCTACTAATTTAACAACAAGGAGAAATTTATGTTTATATTTGCATGGTTAAATAATCAGCTGTTAAAAATGGAATGGCTATCTGATTTGGTTAAGGCATTAACAGAAAATGTATTTGGCTTGGATACATCGGAAAAACTAGGTGGTAGCATACATTTTTTTATCTATGATGTCTTAAAGATATTTATACTTTTATCTGTTTTAATTTTCACTATATCATATATACAAAGCTTTTTTCCGCCTGAGAGGACAAGGAAGATATTGGGAAAATATAAGGGTGTATCTGCCAATATACTTGGTGCTCTGTTAGGGACTATAACGCCATTTTGCTCCTGTTCATCAATACCTCTTTTTATTGGTTTTACCAATGCAGGACTTCCGATTGGCGTCACCTTTTCATTCTTAATATCCTCACCACTGGTTGACTTGGCCTCAATTATTTTGCTGGCAAGTATATTTAATTGGAAAATTGCCGTTTCTTATGTGTTGGTGGGACTTTTACTGGCAGTTATAGGAGGCACCATTATAAGCAAGGCTAAAATGGAAAGATATGTTGAGCCCTTTGTTTTTAGCAATAGGATGATAGAGGTTGAGCATAATAAGCTGACTGCCAAAGATAGGGCAATTTATGCAAAAGACCAGGTTACCGACATTGTAAAAAGGGTCTGGGTTTATATCCTGATAGGAGTAGGAATAGGGGCAGCCATCCATAACTGGATACCCAATGAGGTAATCTCAGCAGTTCTTGGCCAGGATAAGTGGTACTCTGTGCTGGTAGCAACATTAATCGGTGTGCCGATTTATGCTGATATATTTGGTACTCTCCCAATTGCAGAGGCTTTGGTTTATAAAGGAGTTGGGCTTGGTACTGCATTATCATTTATGATGGGAGTAACTGCCCTTTCCTTGCCATCATTGATAATGTTGAAAAGAGTAGTTAAGGCAGAGTTGCTTTTAGTATTCTTTGGGATTGTTACAATTGGGATTATTATAATCGGATATTTGTTTAATATATTAGGATTTTTGATCATATAAAAAGTACAGCTCATAGTTTGGGATTGACCTTTAATGAGCAGGGCCATGGCTTAGTTCACATAGAATCAATATCCAAGCCAAAACCCAGGTTGTTCACATGTAAGCCTTATTATGATCAAACCTATCTGCTTGATGTCCAGGGCTGGGGAGTATATGATTTTGTTAAGGCTAATGACGGATGGTTTCCGGAGAGGTTATGGTAGAGTGAAAATAAAATTGAGGGATCCCTTTAGTGGATTATCCCATTTAATTGGAGCTATTTTATCGATTATTGGGCTAGTTGTAATGATATTGAATGCATTACATTATGGGAAAATCTCGTATGTGATTTCATTTTCCGTTTTCTGCACAAGCTTAATTTTACTTTATACAATCAGCGCATTATATCATTTATTACCTCTTTCCCAGAAGGGGGTATTTGTTTTACGACATATAGATCATATGATGATATTTGTTTTAATTGCGGGGACATATACGCCACTTTGTTTGATTCCCCTACGGGGTATTTGGGGTTATTCTCTTCTAGTCGGAGTATGGTTGTTAGCAATCGGCGGCATTTTGTTTAAGGTCTTTTGGATGGAAGCCCCACGGTGGCTGTCAACAGTAATTTATATTTTAATGGGTTGGATGATAGCTGTTGCATTTTGGCCATTAATTCAATCAATTTCGACTGGAGGAGTCGCATGGTTATTGATGGGAGGTGTTTTTTATACCACTGGGGCCATTATTTATGGTACAAAGTGGCCTCCCAACATTATTCCCGGCTGGTTAGGTTTTCATGAGATATTTCACCTGTTTATAATGGCAGGGAGCATTTGCCATTATTGGTTAATGATTAAATATATTATGTTTGTTTAGCTTGCAGAAACTCATGAATCTTGAGTGGTCGGTTGAACCATCCAACCCGGGAAAAATCCAGTATCTATCATAGATAATATATAAAAGGTAGTATATTTCTGTTTATATAAAATTTCTTAAAAAGTAAAGGAGATGCTAATTATGGCATTAATTGAAATTGCCTCAGTTAAGATATTAGGCATTGGCTGTACAAAGTGCAATCAGCTTGAAGCTGCAACAAAGGCTGCATTGGAAAAGCTTGGAATCGACATTACAGTAGACCATGTGACTGATTTTGCAGAAATTGCAGCGTATGGTGTAATGACCACCCCTGCATTGGTAGTAGATGGTAAGGTATTATCTTATGGCAAAGTCCTCAAGGCTGAAGAGGTGGTCACAATATTGAAAAAGGTGAACCCGGGCTTTGATCAATAAACCGACTAGTAAGGATTTTTAGCATATTGATAAGAGTATGCCAGCCAGATAGCAGCAATAATAATAAGCAAGGTTAGTGAAGCCGCTAACATTTTTTTATTCTTATTTACAATTCCATAGATTGTGCCTATAATGGCTGCTGCGATGAGCATGATACCCAATATCATAAATTTCAACTCCTTATGGTTATAAAATATGAATAATAAGGCGTTACTGACTGTTTTTTGAAATTAAGCTAAGGATTATTGAGCTAACAGCTTGAGGGTCAAACCAGTGAACATAATGCTGAGAATCCTTTATAATGTACTGCTTACTGTCTGTAGACCAGGATAAGAGACCCTTCTGAATATTCCTAGTGGTGTCAGATTGGTCATATAGAGAAGATGTAATTACCCGAAGCGGTATATCGCCAATACCTTTATTTTTAAGGAGAACTGAGGCGTCCATTCGTAGCTCTTGAAGATGATTTTTATTGTTAAGTGTTTTGATAAACATTGCTTTATCAAGCTCTTTCAAATCCCGGGGTGCATATGCCAAGTTGTTTTTATAGCCGGTCAGCTTTGATTCATATAGGTCTGTTGAAGATAAAATCAATCTGGTAATCCCAAATTCATTGAGAAGGCTGATTACATTGTTGAACACGGTATTTTTTATAGTACCATGCCAAAAGGGAATATTTGCCGGCCGCTTGATAGTGGAGGTATAGTCAGGGTTTGCTCCATCTATAAGCACAACTCCTGCCACTTCATCAGGATATAGTTGGGCAAACCTTAAGATTTCATTTGAGCCAAAGGAATGTCCGACCAAAATATAGGGACCTTTTTCGCCTGATTTTTCCAGTAATTTATGAAGTTCCTCAGTTATAGTATCAATATCTCTATTGCCGTCAGCAATACTGCTCCAACCATATCCGGGTCTTTCATGGACTACAGTCCTTGTCTGTTCTGATATTCCTTTGAGCAGAGGATAATAATCCACATATGGACTTGGGGTCTTCCATCCGGAGGTAAAGACAACAGTCGGTTTCCCGGCTGATGTGCCTTCACTGTATATATGCATCATATGACCATTAATTTCCACCAACTGACCTGTAGGGCCATGGGCTTTACTGTCTATATACTCCCCGATATTTTCATAGACTAGCCCCAGGACCAAAACAGATATAAGGATGGCAAGGGCTATTTGTGTTTTTTTGAGTTGTTTTTTGAAAATCATCATTATTTTTATTATCCTTAAAGTTAGTTTATCAATTATAACATGCAATGGCCAAGGGTGGTTATTGACATATGCCAAATAAAAGCTATAATTTATATATGGGGTAAATTAAAAGCTAGTTCGAACTATATTGCCAACTAAAATTTATTGAGGAATATTTTTAACTGCTTAATACCCCCAGGGGTAGTTAGGGTGGCTGATTTTACTCTTCAAGAATAAATGCTATATATATAATTTCCAGCATGATATAAATATATTACCAAAATATTGATAAATGGAGTTGAGCAGGAATGGCTAAAATAATAATAGTGGGAGCAGGATTTGCAGGCCATACTGCTGCTATGACTCTTTCAGAAGAATTGAGAAAGCGAAAAAGTTCAAAAAAACATGAAATAACGGTTATAAGTCGTCAACCAAAGTTCACCTATATACCATCCTTAATTTGGGTAGGAATAGGGGAAATGAAGACCGATAAGATACAATTTGAGCTTGCACCGGTATATAAAAAACTGGGGATCAATTTTACAGTAGGAAGAGTTTACCAAGTACACCCTGACGAAAAATATTTATGGGCAGAGATAAGCAACAATGAAAAAATAAAATTTGACTATGATTATCTGATTATTGCCACAGGACCGTTGTTAGACTTTTCTGCAACCCCTGGATTGGGACCGGACAAAGGCTATACCTATTCTGTTTGCACCACTTCCCATGCGGAGCATACAGCAGTAAAGTATTCGGAACTGATTAAGGAGTTGGAGGATGGTAAGGAAGCAAATATAGTTGTGGGAACAGGCCATGGCAAATGCACCTGCCAGGGAGCTGCTTTGGAATTTATCTTTAATGTGCATTTTAATTTAGTAAAAAGAGGCTTAAGAAAGCAAGTAAACCTTACTTGGCTGTCAAATGAGCCTAAGCTTGGGGATATGGGAGTAGATGGAATAGAGGTTGAAAAAGGCGCAACAATAATTTCGTCAGAAACTTTTATGACCGGATTATTTGAAAGCTATGGAATAAAATCTGTTATCAAGAGTCATGTAAATAAGATTAGTGAAAAAACAATAGGCTATGAGACAATAGAGGGAGATATTAATGAAATACCATATGACTTTGCAATGTTATTGCCACCTTTTAAGGGCCAAAAAATTATCTATATAGATCAAAATGGAACGGATATAACAGAAAAAGTATGCAATCCCGATGGTTTTGTAAAAGTGGATGCAGTATATGGCAAGAAATATGAGGATTTAAACGGTTCTGATTGGCCTAAAACATATCAGTCTCCGGTATACCACAATATGTTTGCCGCCGGAATTGCTTTTGCAACACCGGGTCCAATGTCAAAGCCGGGCATATCTCCAAATGGCACAGTGATATCGCCTTCGTCTCCGAGAACCGGCTATACCTCGGAGCTATGTGGTATAGCAGCAGCCTTGAACATTATCGACCTGATTGACGGGAAGCAGCCATCTAAATCGGCTTCCCTGGCTGAAACAGCAGGTATCTGCGTTGCCTCAATGCACAACAATATATTAAAAGGCAATGCAATTATAGTTGGTATTTTTCCGTTTGTAAGAGATAGGGAGAAATATCCGGAATATGGCAGAGACTTGAATCTGTCTGCACTGGATATTGGGGTTTCAGGTTCTTGGATTAAATTGTGGTTGCATTATGCTTTCTTGTATAAATTAAAGGCTAAGCCGTTTTGGCAGCTACTGCCTTAAGGAAAGTCCCAATCAATATAAAATATTCTAAACAAACGGGGTGTTATTTATGAGATACATTCTGACCAGTGGTGAAAAAAGAAGGCAAAGTAACATCATATATCAGTTTGTTCTTATCTTAATCCTGGGGAGAAAGTTCTTGAGACTTATGAAATTATCCCATTAGTCAGGCTGAATATTAAGCATTATGCTATAAAGGTCTAGCCCCGATATTTCATTTATCGGGGCTAGACCTTTTAATGTGATTTTGTTTTTGGATAAAGTGACCGGGATTAGAAATGCTATATGTTTCGAGCACTTTCCTTTTTTGCTCTCTCCATTTCTCTTTTAGCATCTCTTTCTGCCAAGTCATCTCTTCGGTCATAAAGCTTTTTCCCACGGGCCAGAGCCAGTTCTACCTTGGCAATTCCATTTTTAAAATACAGCCTTAAAGGAATTATTGAAAGACCTTTTTCTCGAACCTTGCTGAACAGCCTGATGATTTCATGCTTATGCATTAACAGGCGTCGGGGTCGCTTTGGCTCATGATTAAATTGATTGCCTTGAGTGTAAGGTGAGATATGCATGTTATACAAAAATATTTCACCGTTCTCAATGCGGGCATAGCTGTCCTGAAGGTTTGCATTTCCTTGGCGAAGGGATTTTACTTCCGTTCCCTTTAGATTTATCCCTGCTTCAAAGGTTTCCATGATGTGATATTCATGTCTGGCTTTGCGATTGACGGTAATAATTTTTTCAGACACCAGGAATCCTCCTTTTAATATTCAAGTGTTTATAGTCCGATTTCTTGAGAAATTTCCTGCATTGCTGAAAGGCTGATAGATAGAAATTCTTCAAGGGTCAAGCCCAGCTCTGTACAGGAAAGAATTGTTTCTCTGTTGGCTCCTCGTGCGAAGGATTTTTCTGCAAAGCGTTTTATCAGAAAGGGAACATCCACGCTGGATAGTTTTTTTTCCTTAAGGATTAAGGCTCCTGCGGTGATAAGTCCTGTTACAGGATCGGCGGCATAGAGAGCTTTGTCCAGCAAACTTATACGGGGCAGTCCATGAATATGGTTATGAACCTTGACAGCATATACAAGGTCTTCTGAAAATCCATTTTCTTTAAGTATTCTAGCGCCTTCAAGACTATGCTTTGCCATAGCATCCTTGGTCCAGTCATAGTCAATGTCATGAACAAGTCCTGCTATGCCCCATAATTCCCGGTTCTCTCCCAGATGCTTGGCCAGACCTCTCATTACTGCCTCGACAGCTAAACTATGCTTAATAAGATTCTTATTTTTCAGGTGATGATGCAGCAGTTTCTCTGCTTCCGGTCTTTTCATTACCTTCACTCCAATATAGCAGATTTTTGGTTAAGGACTTTCAGGGTATCTTAAGAATTTTGCCTCACCTCGGCAGGGTACATTGCCATCAGGTAAAATTATTTTGCTTTCCATAATATAGAGCTTGCCCCTGCCCCCGATTTTCCTGGACTCTAGCCTAAGGGGTACATATAGGGGGACAGCCTTGCTGAAGCGAATAGAGAGCTCCGCAGTCATGGCAGCGATATCGTTAAACCATAACCATTGAGACATTACTTCATCCAAAAGGGTGGAAATAATTCCTCCGTGAACACAGTCCGGCCAGCCTTGGTGACAGGATTCGGCGGTAAAGGTGCTTATGCAGATATTTTCCTCAAAGGTGAATTTCAGCTTCAGTCCTATGGGATTATCAGTACTGCAACCAAAGCACATATTCCCTTCTTTTTCCAGAATTTTCATTAGCACTGTATTCATTTCTCCTTAGCAAATATGGTATCAGGTTATTTTGTCTGAAGAATATTTTTCATTAATTTCACGGATGATTTGAAGACCTGAGCTGGTTCCTATTCTGGTAGCACCGGCATTATACATAGAAATCAGCAGATCTAGGCTGCTTATGCCTCCGGATGCTTTTATACCTGTGTTTGCAGATATTGAATTTTTTATCAATATAATATCTTCCACCTTGGCTCCCCCAGAACCAAAGCCAGTGCTGGTCTTAATAATATGTGCACCGGCCTTTTCGCAAAGCTTGGAGGCGGCAACTATTTCCCTCGGATTAAGGAAACAGGTTTCTATTATAGTTTTTATAACTGTCCCAGAGTTTTCAGAGTTTATTGCCTTAATTACCTTGTTTAGGTCCTGAAAAAAAAGGTCCGGAGAATTTCCTTTAAGGAGACCTATGTTTATAACCAAATCTATTTCATTGGCACCATCTCTTATTGCTTCTATTGCTTCATTGATTTTGGTTTCTGTAGTATTAGCACCAAGGGGAAAGCCGACTACAGTGCAAATTTGCACAGGTGAACCGGTCAATGCTTGAGCAGCTATTCTCACCCAGCTTGGATTAATACAGACGGCTTTGAATTTGTGTTTTTTTGCCTGATGGCACAGCTGGATGATATCATCCTTGGTGGCATAAGATTTGAGGAGGGTGTGGTCTATAAGAGAAACAATAATATCCGGGCTGATAATCATAGGTGCTCCTTATTAATATTTGAGTTTGCGGTCTAATCGGGAAATATGAACCAAAATCTGGGCAACAGCCTGATAAAGTGCCTCAGGAATTTCGGTGCCTGCTCCCAGCTTGACCAAGGCCTGAGCCAGAACAGTATCCTGATAAATAGGAACATTCTCCTTTAAAGCAATTTCCTTTATTTTCTTGGCAAGATCTCCTTTGCCGGTTGCCACAACCCTTGGTGCACTATCTTTTTCAGATTGATAATGAAGGGCGGCAGCCACATCAGGAGAGGAAGCAGGTTTCTCTTTCTTTTTCATAGCTTACACTTCCATATCAATTAAGTAAAGTTGAGAGGGATTTTTGCTACTGCTTATTTCAGCACAGCTTTTTATGCCTTGTCTGGTGACAGCATTGACTGTGACTTTATTATAACCCAGCTGCTGCAGCTCATCTACTAAAAATGGCATGACCTCCTGAAACATTATGGTATAGCTTTCCCTTTCAGTGTAGAGGATTATTTTCAGTGAATCCTCTGCGCCGGCCAGAGAAATCCATAAAAGCCCGATGTTTTCGGTATTAAGTCGGATAAAAATTTCTTTTTGTTGGGCGTCAGAGTTTCTATTTTCGTCTGTATTATTTTTTACAAAGAAGTCTGCCTGCTCATAAAGGTCTGATTTTATAGGTAAAGGCAAGAATTCCGGGGTAGTCTGAATTGATTTGTTTTGAGATTGTTCTGCCGGTTTTTCAAGAGATATGCTTTTAAAGTCTGATGCAATTGATTCCTGTGGTTTTTCAGTACCTTTATGCATGATTTTGCTAAATTCCGTAGAATTGGCAGGCTTGTTTATTTCTTTAGGTCCAGCTAGGATATTTATTAATAGTGGTAAAAGTCTATTTATTTGCATTGGTCCACAGCTCCTGTCAGAATATTGTCAGTATTGGGCAGGTGGATTCTAGGTTCTATATTATATTATCGATATAAAATAGAATAAGGTAAAGTTATTTTATTTAAAAGAGTTCATTAAATAATGGGTAGGGGAAGGTAAAATGGATTTGGCAGCGGTTTTTACAACTTCATTTTTAGTTGCTTTTTCAGGAGCAATGATGCCCGGACCCTTATTGGTGGTTACAGTTAAAGAAAGCATGAAAAAGGGATTCTGGGCAGGCCCTGTTATTATTGCAGGGCATGCTTTGCTGGAGCTGGTACTGGTAGCAATGCTGATGTTGGGTGCGGCAACCTTGCTTTCGGGGGAAGCTGTCAATAGAGCAATAGGTTTTGTAGGTGGAGTATTTTTGTTGTTTTTAGGTGGAAATATGGTCAGAGATATCTATATAAAAAAACATACCCTGTTTTTAGATGGCAGTCTAAGGAATAATGTTACTGAGCGAGTCAGTTTAAAGGAATGGCTTAAGCCGGCGGGAGCTGGGATTGTTTACAGTCTTGCCAACCCTTATTGGAGCATTTGGTGGGCTACCGTTGGCTTGTTATATATAACCCAAACCATTCAAAGCACTTATTGGGGGGTGCCTTATTTTTTTACCGGTCATATTTTGGCAGATTTAGTATGGTATTCCCTTGTTTCTGCAATGGTTGCCGGAGGCAGAAATTTTATCAGCCAAAAATTATATAATGGGATATTGTTTCTATGTGGTATTTTTATAGTTTTATTGGGAGCCTATTTTATTAGGGGTGCAATAGGGAATATAATATAGGCTATAGATAGCAATAAAAAGAAGGTGAATATATGCCAGTTGTATTTGCGGGAATTTGTCCTCATCCTCCCATAATGGTTCCCTCAGTTGGTGGTGAAAAATCTGAGCTGGTACTGAAATCAAGGCAGGCAATGCTGGAGCTTGGCCATAGGCTGAAGGAAAGTCAGGCTGAAGTGCTGATAATGATTTCTCCACATGGACCCTGTTTTAGTGACGGCATAGGTGTTAACCTGAAGCCTGTTTTGAGTGGAGATTTAGCTGATTTCAATGCTCCTCAGGAAAAATTTGTTTTTGAGAATAATCTGGATTTGGCAGAGGCCATAATCAACAAAGGAACTGCTATCGGTACAGCAATGGTGGGACTAACTGAGACAATAGCCCGAGGATATGGAGTGGGGCTTAAATTGGATCATGGACTGACAGTCCCGCTACATTTTATTTCTCAGTCAGGTGTGAGCCTGCCTTTGGTTATTATTTATATGGGTTTTTTGTCTTATGAGGAGCTGTATTTCTTTGGGATGGCAGTAAGGGATGCCGTGGAGGCAACTGGTAAAAGAGCTGCAGTTATTGCCAGTGGTGACTTATCTCATCGTCTTACCCAGGGTGCTCCTGCCGGTTATAATCCCCGGGGAGAAGAGTTTGACCGGGAGCTTATTGGCTTATTGAAGACAGAGGATGTTTCAGGTATTTTGGACTTTGACCGGGAGCTTGTTGACGCAGCTGGAGAATGTGGGTTAAGACCTATAGTGATGCTTTTGGGAATCCTGGATGGCAGTGAGATTGATTTTGATATTTTATCCTATGAAGGACCCTTTGGAGTAGGCTACCTGGTTGCGGCTATCAAGCCCGGGGATTTTGTTGATAAATATTATTTCGGTGCAGAGATAAAGGAAAAACGTGTAAAAAAACATATAATTAAAAAGGAAAAAGAAGGGTTTCTTCCCGGCGTTGCCAGAAAGGCTCTGGAAAATTACACTACAGGTAACCCAATGTCTTCTGAAGATGTTCCGGAGGAATTTAGGAAGCCGGCAGGAGTATTTGTTTCATTGAAAAAAAATGGCCATTTACGGGGCTGTATAGGCACTGTTGTGCCTCAGAGAAAAAACATTGTAGAGGAAACCATTAATAACGCCATAAGTGCAGGGTATAATGATCCAAGATTTAATCCGCTAAAAGAATCGGAGCTTGATGAGCTTGATATTTCAGTAGATGTTCTTGGATCTCCAGAGGCTGTGGAGAGTAAAGACAACTTGGATCCGGTTCGTTATGGGGTAATAGTAAAAACAGATAGAAAACAGGGTTTGCTCTTGCCAAATCTTGAAGGTGTGGACAGTGTAGATGAACAGCTGCAAATAGCTAAGGACAAGGCCGGGATAGTACAGGGAGAACCATTTCAAATGTTAAGATTTGAGGTTGTCAGATATTATTAAGTTTTAAGGGTTCAAATGACGGGGGGGGTATTTTTTGAACAAGGAAGCATTATTTTATGAAAGAAATAATTTCGGCAGTGTTTCCTGTAAGCTTTGCCCTAGGCATTGTATAATTGAACCTGGAAACTGTGGATTTTGCCGGGTTAGGGAAAATAAGCAAGGTGTTCTCTATGCAACAAACTATGGGGAATGCTCTGCTTATGGACTTGACCCAATAGAAAAAAAGCCCCTCTATCATTTTCACCCGGGGGCTGAGATTATGTCTTTAGGTACCAGGGGATGTAATTTGCATTGTGGATTTTGCCAAAATTGGCAGATAGCACATGGCGATCCAAAAACTGTTTATCTAAGCCCTGAAAAGGCAGTAGAATTAGCTTTGTCCGGCAATAGTAATGAGGGGCAGAATTGCATCGGTTTAGCCTATACTTATTCTGAGCCATTTGTTTGGTATGAGTATGTGTATGACACTGCTTTGATTGCCAGAGAAACTGGTCTTAAAAATGTAATGGTTACAAATGGCTATGTAAATCAGGAGCCTTTAAGAAAAATACTGCCGTACCTTGATGCAATGAATATTGATCTCAAGGGCTTTACTGACAAATATTACAGTAAAGTATGTTTAGGGCAATTGATGCCTGTAATACAAACAGTTGAGGCTGCTGCAGGGCAATGTCATGTTGAAATTACTACCTTACTGGTTCCCGGCCTCAATGATTCTCCCCGGGAGATAGAAGAGCTGTCAAAATGGCTGGCTGGACTGGATAAAAATATACCCCTGCATTTTTCCAGATATTTTCCCAGCTATAAATTTGACTTACTGCCTACTCCGGTTGAAACCATAGAAAATGCTGTAAATATTGCTAAGGCACATTTAAATTACGTATATGCAGGGAATGCCCCAGAACTGGGTCTTAGTAATACATATTGCCCGGATTGTTCCGGGCTTTTAATAAATCGCAACGGATATGGGGTGGAGCTTTCAGGATTGAAGGAGGATTGCTGTATTTATTGCGGCTACAAAATAAAAATTATTTTGTAAGAGTGTATCCTGACTACAAGGTGGATCCGGTGAAGGAAATAGTGCTTGTCTCAAGAATAATAGAGGTTATTACTTTGTAATGAATTATAAAATATAAATTTATGGTTTAATCAGGAGGGAGAAATTATTTTGGTTCAAGGGAGAAAAATAGAGGTTGGTATAATTGGAGCTACAGGGTATACCGGGGCTGAGCTGGTCAGGATTTTATCTTCTCATCCTAATGCCAATATAGCTGGTTTAACCACAAAGAGCTATGCAGGAATGGCTTTCTGGGAGGTTTATCCTCACCTTTACAAGCATGTGGAGATGGTGGGGGAAGAGTTGAACTTGCCGGTGCTTGTTGACAGATGTGATGTTATTTTTACTGCATTGCCTCATGGTCATTCTATGGATGTTGCTGCTGAGGTCAATCGCAGGGGCAAGAAGCTGATTGATTTGGGTGCGGATTTTCGTTTTAATT
>JAAXTT010000080.1 GCA_013336365.1 Peptococcaceae bacterium | reverse complement strand
CTCAAGCATAGAGGACAGAACTATTGAGAAAATACCAGTCAAACGACCTAAAGGAAAATCCACAGCAAAGAATTCCATAAGAATACCCAGCATTATCAAAACAGCAAATTCTGTGGATTTGTCCAAATCCAGATCATTAAACAGAATTGCCAGTAATACCAAGCCAATCAAGGTAACAACATAGGAATACAAAGTGTGAAGGATGTTTTTTCTTGCCGCTGCCTTCATAGGTTCAATTCTCCCTCCCGGATAAACAATTTTCGACACAGAAAAGAAAATCTCCTTTTTTCCAATCCGGCAAGGCACAGTGTTACCACCCTTATATTGCCAAAACCCTTCACTCTTATAGCAGTCAATTGGCTGTTGCCTAAAGGCAATTCACCTGTAAATTATTCTCATATATTTTAGAACTGATATCATAGGAATTACTTAATTCAACAGTAATAATTTTATGTAGACTAGGTAATAGGGGTTCCTTTTCTGATCTCAAGGGGGTGTGGACATGAATATAGACCTAAAAAATATTATGATTGAAGCAAAAATAGACATGCCTTTAAGAATGTTTAAACCAAGTGATATTATACCGAGATATTTAATAAATGCCTTATATTATGAGGATTTGGATTTAGATAAAAAAACAAACATAGGAAGTGCAAGTGCCATACTTTTAGATCCATATTTCTGTGAGGATATATCCTTGTCTGCTGCCTGTGATTCGTACAGCAGAGAGTTGGCTGACTTGGTTACCGATATTTACAACAAGGAAGAAAGCTTCTTCAGACCACCACTAAACTCCTTGATTTCAAGCACTGTATTGTTTTTGGAATATCTGATAGTTGAACCGAAATATCAAAATAAGCAGATAGGCACAACAATTGTGGAATGGATAATTAAGTATATCTGCCGAGATTTAGGGGCAATAGTATTAAATCCAAAGCCCATGGAAAGAATTTGCTTTGAGGGTGGTTTGAATAAGATCCTCTATTCAGATAAATCCACCAACAATATTGAGAAAATCAAAGGATTCTACAGCAAGAAAGGCTTTGAAGACTTGCTGGGAACAGACTACATGTATAGAGTAGCTGAATGGCATGGAGAGACCGATATTTTTTATGATGGTTCAATATAGATATAAATATCACTTCCAAATAATGTAAATTAGTACTAGAATAGACTGGTCAAGAAGTATCATTATATTTGGGAGATATCCATGCTTAAAAATCCAGAGACAAATAAAATATCCCTTTTGCTAAAAGACAATGAAGAATGGCTATTAGCAAAAACCCTGGCTAATGCAAAAGGCTGCAGCTATGTTGAAGATGCCTCCACCCTTAAGGAGACCGGGCAAACATCTATTCGGACTTTGTCATCCCAGCTGATAGGGATTCTCCAAGGTGAGATAACCCTAAAAACCCTCAATCCCAAGGATAAGCACAGCCAACAGGAGCTTTCCTCTATTGGCAGCCGGCTTGCCTCTTACCATCAGCAACAGGGTATTGGCCCGGAAATACTGTTGAGCTTATTAAAGCACTATAAACAAAGCTATTTGGACATCATTGAAACTATCCGTCTTGAATCCGGGGTTATTCAGGAATACTATTCAATAGTCTATCATTTTTTTGATCGGGTAGAATTGGGCATTTGCTCTGAACTGAGGGACTATATAGCCGGACTCCAAGAAAAAGGAAAAGAACTGGAACAGTTAAATAGTCAACTAATCTATATTATAGACTCCCTTCCGGACCCAACCTTCGTTTTAGACCGGGATCAAAGGGTGGTTTTTTGGAATAAAGCCTTGGAAAAAATGACCGGAGTTGCCAAGGATCAGATTATTGGCAAAGGCGACTACACATACGCAGTCCCAATTTATGGAAAACCAAGGCCACTTTTGGCTGATATCCCCTTTTTATTGGATCCCCAGGATATCAGTAATTTTTATAATGATATCCGTCGTAAGGAACAAGGGCTTTATTCTGAGGTATATTCTCCTCATATAAATAAAGGCAAAGGTGCTTTCCTTTGGGTTAAGGCAACCCCATTTTTTGATTCTGAAGGCAAGTTAACCGGAGTTATTGAATCCATACGGGATATAACCAAGCAAAAAACAACTGAAAAAGAGCTTTCTTCAGAAAAAGAACAGCTTTCCGTTACTCTGTCCAGTATTGGTGATGGAGTTATTGCCACAGATACAAAGGGTCAGATTACAATTATTAATTTAATGGCAGAAAAATTGACAGGCTATACCAGCTCAGAGGCTATTGGACTAAGGGTTGATAAGGTGTTCAATGCCGTAAACGAAAGCAGCTATGAACCTGAGGACTGCTTGGTGGATACGGTTATTAGAACCGGAAAGGCTGTATACTCTTCCTTTGATGTCCGCTTAATAGCTAAAAATGGCATAAAACATTGGATCTCAAGAAATGCGGCTCCCATCAACAATAAAGAGGGTGGGCTTTTAGGTGTTGTTTTGGTATTCAGAGATGTTACCAAAGGTCATCTTATGCAAAATAACCTTCAGGAAAGTGCCGCTTTTAACCGGGCAGTATTAGGCTCATTGCTTGCCCATATAGCCGTAATTGACCGAGCCGGCACCATTATCGCAGTAAACCATTCCTGGGAAAAATTTGCAGAGGCTAATGGTACAGCACCTGAAAAGGTTGGGATGGGAAGAAATTATTTAGATGTGTGCAGAAGGGCAATAGCAAATTCAGACCAAAGTGCCGAAGCAGTTCTTAATGGACTGAATTCCATATTAAATGGGGAGTCGGATTACTACTCGATAGAATATAGCTGCCATTCCCCGGTAGCAAAAAGATGGTTTTTATTAAATGCCACACCCCTGCGAGGTGGAAAAAGCGGTGCAGTGCTTTCCCATATCGAAATAACCAAAAGAAAGCTTGCCGAAGAAAAATTAACCCATTTAAGCATTCATGATCCTCTGACCGGCGTATATAACAGAACCTTTTTTGAACAGCAAATGTCCTACCTGGAAACCGAGGATGATATTTCCTTCGGAATAATCATTTGTGACATAGATGGCTTGAAGCTGGTAAATGATACCTTGGGACATGAAAAGGGTGATCAGCTATTGCTTGATGCCTCAAATATTATCAGAAAATCCTTCCGAGACAAGGACATTATTTCAAGAATCGGCGGAGATGAGTTTGCAGTTCTTATCAAGGATACAAACTCTGTTGCCTTAAAATTTTCCCGGATGAGAATTAAAAATAATGTTGATCAATACAACACTGCCAATCCGGAAATACCCTTAAGTATTTCCGTAGGCTTCTCTATATCCAGTAAAAAAAATAATGATGTAAATGAGATCTTTAAGGAAGCCGACAATAATATGTACAGTGAAAAGCTACACAATGTTCAAAGTGGCAAGCATGCAATTGTTCAGACCCTAATGAAAGCCTTGGAGGCAAGAGATTTTATCACTGAGGGTCATGCTGACCGCCTAAAGGATTTCGCTGTTATCATGGTCAAAAGGCTGGATTTTCTGGAGCATAAAATAGCAGATATGAAGCTTTTTGCCCAGTTTCATGATATCGGTAAGGTTGGAATTCCTGATCGGATATTGTTTAAGGAAGGTGCTCTCACAGAAGAGGAATTCAATGATATGAAGCGACATTGTGAAATTGGTTACCGGATAGCCCAATCCTCTCCTGACTTGATGCCCATTGCTGATTGGATTTTGAGGCATCATGAATGGTGGAATGGTGAAGGATATCCCATGGGCGACAAGGGTGAGAACATCCCTCTTGAATGCCGTGTATTATCAATTCTTGACGCCTATGATGCCATGACCAGTGATCGTCCATATCGTAAGGCAATGTCTCACAAAAAAGCAGTTAAAAACTTAATAACCGGTGCGGGCAGTCAATTCGATCCTGAATTGGTAAAGATTTTTCTGGAGCTGTTTGATTAGGTTTGGCCAGGGTGAAGATTTAAGAATTGCAGTATTGACTTATTATAGCTAAAGAACTAGAATAGGACAGGTACCCCCAGGGGTATCGGTCCTATTCTATAACTAGGCATACACGGAGGTATTTAACAGATGACTGAAATAGTAATACTAAGAAACAAGAGAAAAAAGTATCAATTCCTTACCTTTGTCGGACTGCCGCTGGTTGCTGTGGCAGGCTGGTTCTATCCTGTACTGGGTTTTCTTCTCTTTGGCTGCATGATGGGAGCAGTAGGCATTGCTTTTTTTAGAGGCAGGGCCTGGTGTGATTGGATGTGTCCCCGGGGCGCCTTCTATGATTTATTTTTTAGCAAAATAAGCCCCAAAAAGAAAATTCCGGCATTTCTGCGTAAAAAATGGCTCCGGGCGTTTATGGTGGGCTTGATCTTCGCCGTACTGGGTAGCCAGCTCTATCTGGCTTGGGGAAACATAGATAAAATGGGCTTGGCAATGGTCAGATTGCTGACCATAACAACAGTAGTGGGGATTCTGCTGGCCTTAACCTACCATCCCAGCACCTGGTGCCATATTTGTCCCATGGGAACAGTGGCCAACTGGGTTTCAAAAAATAAACAGCCTCTTTTGGTTGATCAAAGCTGTACCGGCTGCACAGCCTGTGCAAAGGCTTGTCCTATGCAGCTGAAACCCTACGAATGTAGCCCGGAAGGCATAATGCTCAGTAACGACTGCATTAAATGTTCTACCTGTGTGGTGACCTGCCCCCAAAACGCCCTTTCCTTTAAATGCAAAAAAGCACCAACAGCTTTGGCTAGTTAGGTGCAGATAACTTTGTTCTGCCTGCACCTAACTAGTCCCATTGCCCAAAGATAGCATAATCACAATTAAAAGCGGGTAAAATTACTTTCGGCTAAAACCAGGCAAATCTTTTCGGCCGTGGGGGTGTGGGCTTCAGCCCTTCGTAAAAGGATCTTCGGTCTGAAGTGTCCTCCCCCCACCACGTGATAAGCTTCACACGAAAAGCTTAACTAGCTTTGTCACAAAAAAGTACACCTCCAAAAATTAGATATTTTTCACCTAACCTTTGGGGTGTACTTCAAGGTTTTAAGTCGATCACAGTCTGGTTCTATTTTTTACTTGATGGAGAGCCTTAAATTCCTGCTTCTTTCCTTAAAATCTCTGCCTTGTCGGTTCTCTCCCAAGGAAGATCGATGTCAGTGCGGCCAAAGTGACCATAGGCTGCCACTTGCCTATATATGGGCCGACGAAGATCCAGGGTCTTGATAATTCCTGCCGGACGAAGATCAAAATGCTTATTGACCAGCTCCAGCAATAATTCATCTGAGATTTTTCCGGTAGCGAAGGTTTCTACCATTACTGAAACCGGCTTGGCAACCCCGATGGCATAAGCCAGCTGAATTTCACAACGATCAGCAAGACCGGCGGCTACAATATTCTTGGCCACATATCTTGCGGCATAGCTGGCAGACCTGTCAACCTTGGTGGGGTCCTTTCCGGAAAAAGCGCCTCCTCCATGACGGGCCATGCCTCCATAGGTATCGACAATAATCTTCCGGCCGGTAAGACCGGTGTCGCCCTGAGGGCCTCCGATAACAAATCTGCCGGTGGGATTAACCATAAACCTGGTATTTTCATCCATCAGCTCCGGTGGTATTACCGGCTTGATAACCATTTCTACAATATCCTTGAAAAGCTCCTTAGCACTTACTCTGGCATCATGCTGAGTGGATATCAAAACAGTGTCTACTCTGATCGGCTTGTTGCCATCGTATTCAACTGTAACCTGAGACTTTCCGTCAGGCCTTAAATAAGTCAGTTCCTTGTTTTTCCTGACCTCAGACAGCTTCTGAGCCAAACGATGAGCCAAGGCAATAGGCATAGGCATCAGCTCAGGGGTTTCATTTGATGCATAGCCAAACATCATGCCCTGGTCACCGGCACCGATAGCATCAAAGTTGTCCCTCCCCGGATTTCCGCCTCTTACCTCTAGGGCATTATCAACTCCCATGGCGATATCGGGAGACTGTTCATCTATAGAGGTTACAACAGAACAGGTATCGCAGTCGAAACCATATTTTGCCCTGGTATATCCTATCTCCCGAACTGTCTTTCTGACCACCTTGGGAATGTCCACATAACAGTCAGTGGTTATCTCCCCTGACACCATAACCAACCCAGTGGTGCAAAGAGTTTCACAGGCAACCCTGGCATTTGGATCCTGGGAAATTATTTCATCCAAGATGGCATCTGAGATTTGATCTGCTATTTTATCCGGATGCCCCTCAGTAACTGATTCTGAAGTAAAGAATGTCCTTGACATAATAACGCCCTCCCTATTAATTAGATTCTCAAAAGAAAAACAGACCCCCCTAGAGGTCTTTTTCAGTCCAATCTGACTACCTAAAATAACCTACGATATTTTAACATCAACATTGGGTATTGTCAAACCTGAAAAATACCTTAAATCCTTGATAATACAAGGCTTTAATTCAAATTAAGCAGATCATCCACCCTTTATTTCCTTGATCAGAGTATGAAGATAATCTGAAAATTCCTGAGCCAGATCAGCCCGATCCAGAGCATATTCCACATTAGCCTTCAAATAACCCAGCTTGTCCCCCACATCATACCTTTTTCCCGAAAACGCCAGACCATACATTTCCTCTTGACGACAAAGCTCTCTTAGCCCGTCAGTCAGCTGAATTTCCCCTCCGGAGCCGGGAGCGGTCCTTGATAAAATCTCAAAAATTCCCGGATTGATAACGTACCTGCCCATTACCGCAAGTCGGGAGGGAGAATCTTGAGGCTTTGGCTTCTCCACCATA